>CAMTOM010000158.1 GCA_947074125.1 uncultured Desulfovibrionaceae bacterium | reverse complement strand
TTGAACCAGACCATTTCCTGGTCGTCGAGATTAAAAAAGTCAACCTTGAAGACTTGCCCACCCATCTAGGAGGAGTGGCGGCATACATTTTCCATATCACGCTCAAAGGCGTAGTATCCAGCCCATAGAATGAGATCGACGTTGGGCCATGGCTTCCAGGGACAGAAGATTAAGCCCCAGACCCGACAATACCATGCCGGCACCCACGCCACAGGAGAGTTTGAGGAAGTCTCTCCGTTTCATAGTTCCTCACTTTCTCCTTAGTTGACGCCATCTTTCCGACACGAAACACAACTGTGCCGAATAACACGATTTTTGCCATTTCCGTGTCTATAATACAAAAAAGATAGCTCTTTTATGTCTAGGTGTACCATAAAAAAAGCTATCTTTCAAGATAGTTTACTCACAAGCACAAAAAGTTGTGTACTCACTCAACTTTAGCATGCCATTGCGGAATCCTTCATTTAAGGAGACAAAAAAACTATATATAACAGTAAAAAAGAAAATATGAAAGCATTATTCTCCAGAAAAATCTTTCATAATCTTTCGTGCTACAGCTAAATCATCAGGAGTATTGATATTAAAAAATGGCAATGACTCTTTTGGAGGATACGGAATATAGGCACAAGAGTCTTCTGGCAGAACAAGGTTTATCTGGCGCTGTCTCAGCGTTACTGCTTTGGCAAAAAAGGGGAAAGAGCGTTTTTCGTATATGGCTACCAAAGCCTCTATATAGCCTGTATGTGTTTGGCGGAATGTCGTCATCAAAAGGTCTGGATTGTGGCGCACGTCCTCATCCCGATGCCATAAAAGACTATCCAGCGTCTCTGCATTCATAAAAGGGAGGTCACATGAGAGCATCAAGAGGGCACGATATGGCAGTGTCTGAACAAGATGGAGGGCTGCGTACAAACCAGAGAGAGGCCCCATGCTTTCTCCCCTATCGGGAATACATGCGTATCCTTCTATCGCGCTCTCTTTCCGACAGGAAACACGCACACAAGCAACACGGCTCTCCAGCAATGTTACCGTTCTGCGCAACATGTCAGGAACATGATCTCCGTGCATCTGCAAAACATGTTTCGTCTGTCCCAAACGGGAAGAAAGCCCGCCTGCCAGCACCACTCCCATGATTTCGGTATGCATTAGCCCTCTCAGATTGCTATACACAGCTTTTGCAAATGGTGTACAATCCTCATCGACACTTTTTGGCAGCAACCCTATGGTACATGCCGCTGCACAACACCGCGATTCTCCCATTTCCCGCTTACCCAGCGTCGCCCCTGAAGGGTCGCACGGCAGGTCTCATCCAGAGCAAAAGCGCACCACATACCCACAAGACCATAGCCCAAAGCAATACCCAGTACATAACTGCCCAGCGTTGCCGCTCCCCACATGAATGTTACCCCCACCACCAAAGGATAGAGAGGATTACCCACAGAACACAGCATACGACCAGTAAGGATATTTACCGCTCTCCCCGCCTCCACAGCAATATCCACCCACAAAACCCACAAACACATTTTGATAATCTGCGGATTTGATGTGAGCAAAGGCACTATCCAGCGACCAGCACATGCTGTCAGCAAAGAGATGGTACAGGATGTCACAATGGCAAGGCGAATGCAATATATTCCAAGAAAACGTGCGGCCCGATTATGCCCGCCCCCCACAAGCTGACCGACACAAATAGCGCCACTCTGCCCAAGTGCCAGGGCAAAAATAAAACTGAAGACCACAATATTGACAACATATGTTCGCGCAGCAAGCGCTTCATTCCCAAGCATATTAATAAAATAGGTAATCACAATCTGCGAAATGGAATAGTAAAGCATTTCGCCCGCACCAGGCACACCAATCTTGAGAATATGCCGTAACTTATCCCATGGGAAAGGACGAAAAAGCGCAAGAGAAAAAAGGTTTGTTCCTTTATAGCACAGTGCCCACAGCAACAGCACAACACTCACACCACGGCTGACCACCGTAGCAATCGCAGCACCTTCAACCCCCATTTCAGGGCATCCCCACTTGCCAAAAATCAGGGCATAATTCCCAAGTACATTGGCAATATTGACCACTATTGAAACATACAAAGGATAGGTCGCCAGATTATGACTGCGCAAAATAGCTGATAAGGTTATCGAAGATGCCTGAAGAAAAAGAAAAGAACCCGTCCAGAACAGGTAGATAGAGGCTTCGGACATAATATCCTGCCGCACATTCATCATAGTGAGCAGAACATCTGGAGCAAAACCTACACAACTGCTCACCAACAAACCCACCAGAATATTAAACAGCAAGGCGACTGCCGCCGTACGCGCAAAATTCTCTTCCTGCCGCGCCCCGACATATTGCGCACAAACCGCCGTTGTCCCCACAGTACACACCATAAAAATCAGCAGCAGCATATTGAGGATCTGGTTATCCAGACCCACAGCAGCAACGCTGTTATCGGAAAGACGGCTCAACATTATGATGTCAACAAGACCAAGAGAAACGATAAGGAGGGTTTCCAGAAAAATAGGTACGGTCAGGCGCAGTAATTTCCGGCGCAATTGCGGATCTTCATGCATGAGATACTCGAAGGGAAATAATGGTATAAATCGCTGCTGATGGGAATTGCGTCAGTCTCTTTTGGTCTGCCACCCTGACAGGCACAATACACAACAATATCCCATAGTAAAGGAGAGAGGAAAGAGACACCCACTGCCCAGACTCCAGCGCTGATACCCTATATGCCAATACGATACTGCCCGCAAGCGGGAAAAATATTCATACAATGCACAGACATTTTTCAAAAATAGTTTGGGTCTTATGCTCTTGTACAACATAAGACCCACATACGCATCATTCATATATCGATAACAGCGTGTGCTTTTGGAATTTATTTTTCCATTGCACAACCACGAGCATATGCCTCAAGCACCGCCTCTATAATATGCCCATTGACTGCCATCGATTCCAGGTGGTTCACTCCGGTAATTGTCAAACCAGCCGGCGAACATACCTTGTCACGCAATTCCATGAAATGCTCTGGAGATTGCTGTGCCATGCGCAACGAACCCTCGCACAAAGCTTCTACCAAACGGCGAGACTCTGCCGCAGGAAAACCCAGCGTAATCCCCGCCTGCACCAAAGCTTGCATCAGATGCAATACATAAGCAGGCCCAGCACCAATCAAAGCGGAAAAAGCAGGAAAAATACTTTCTGGCAGCTCACGCGTAAAACCAATTTTCCCAAAAAGTGTATGGATGAGGTCTTTATGCTCCTGCGTCAATTTGGGATCTTCCATGCAAAGCGCAAATACCCCCGCACCGACAAGCGCAGGCGTATTGGGCATGGCTCGCACAACAGGACAGATACCATTCACCCCTTCTTCCAGAACACGGCGACTCACCCCCGCAGCGACAGAGATAAGTAATTTATCAGGTTTCAGACTTTCCTGCATGTCATGCAAGATGGCAAGTGTCTGATGAGGTTTCACCGCGATAATCAGCACATCACAGGCACGCACCAATGATGTCACATCCGCCATGCTCTTGACCCCTTTGGCCATAAGCGGACGCATACGCTCGCTGCTTCTGGTATGCCCATAAAGCTGATATTCACCACATTGGGCAAGACCTGCCAAAATGGCTCCCCCCATATTGCCACAACCTACACAACCAACAACAGGATTTTTTGAAACCTGAACCATGCCTAACCTACCATTTCAAGTGCATTGAAGAAATAACTCATTTCAAAAGCGGCTGTTTCTGGCGCATCAGACCCGTGAACGGCATTCGCTTCAAGACTGACAGCATATTTTTTGCGCAATGTTCCTTCCGCTGCCTGAGCCGGATTGGTTGCTCCCATCAGCTCACGATAGCGTGTTATGGCATTTTCCGCCTCAAGCACAGCACAGACCACGGGACCAGAAGCCATATATTCTGTGAGGCTTTCAAAAAAAGGACGCTCTTTGTGAACGGCGTAAAAACCTTGTGCCTGTTCTTTTGTCATATGAATCATCTTCATCGCTACGACTTTCAGACCTGCCGCCTGAATATCCGCAAGAATTTTGCCCACAAGCTGGCGCTCCACTGCATCTGGCTTAATAATACAAAAAGTACGCTGCAACATGAAAACTCCTTAAAAATATGTTTACTGCTGGCAAGGCAGCAGTAGTTCCCCAATGTAAGCAATATTGAATCTTCTGTCATCCATTAAAACAAGGAAAAACAACAAAGGGGGCTGAAAAACCCCCTCTTGCTGTACTCTATTTTCTCTGTGCTACTTGGACTTTGGTGCAGGCTTGGCTGCATCTTTTCCTGTAGCAGGCTTTGGAGCAGAAGGCATTGGCGCTCCAAGAGAACGAATCTCCTGAATTTTGGGCAAACCTTTGACAAACTGCAAAGCAAGACGGAGCTGATTATCTTTTTCAAGCAGTGTTGCTATATCTTCGCTCTTTGTCACTGAGGCATTCTTTGCGCCACCCTTCTTATTCTTTTCATTTGCGCCTTCCAGGTGACGATTCAAATCCTGCTCGCGCAGCGTCTTCATCGCATTCCGGCTGTTTTCTGCAGGAGCCTCAAAGGGAACTTCCAAATCTGGAGTAACCCCTTCTGCCTCACTTGAAGTGCCCTTTGGCGTACAGTCCAGGTCAACCGTCCGCTTCACCCCAGCACCCTCCGCTACAGGAATCATAATTTGCACATCGCCCCTCCCACCGCGGCGCTCGCCCACGACCATTACACGCAC
>CAMTOM010000157.1 GCA_947074125.1 uncultured Desulfovibrionaceae bacterium | reverse complement strand
ACATTGAGGAAGGAGGGAGTAGAAGCAGTTTAAGCAGAAGGAGAGGGATCTGTGAATTGAGAACTGAGTATAGTCTGATTGTGCAACAGGGAAAAAGGAACATTGATAATGCGTTGATTGCTGGAACCGCGAAAAGCGAGTGTTTCACTTTTTTGCGCCAGAATGAAGGGGCCATCTACGAGAAGATCAATATTTTCAAGCAGATCTTCGGCATGTGGCAGACTTCTTATTTCTTCAAAGGTGTATCCGCTATACAGCATGATGTGATAATCGTTTTCATGCAGTTTGCGAGCGAGCGGGAGGAGAGCCTCAATTTGAAGAAGCGGTTCACCACCACTGAATGTGACACCACGGATGAGTGGATTTTCGCAAATAGCGTCGAAGATCTCCATAGCGTCTGCCTCTTCACCACCTTTCAGATCGTGGGTTTGCGGATTGTGGCAGCCGGAACAGTTGTGTGTACAGCCCTGCATGAAAATGACATAGCGGATGCCAGGGCCATCAACAGTGGATTCTTCAGTGATGCCAGCGATGCGGAGTGTTTTCATAGGGGGTACCGTACTTCGTTATTGTAGCATTCCTGTCTGTTATTTTGCAGGAAAGCCTATGCCTGAGGTGTCTGGTTGTCAGAACGATGTTTTATCCGATCGCGTTCTTCAGCGCGTTTGGCATTGTTAAAGCGTGAAGTGCTTCCCACAAGATAGCCTGTGATGCGACGGATATGTTCAAAAGGCGCTTCTGGGGATTCTTCCCGACCGCATTGGGGGCAAAGGTCTTTTATGTGCCCGCTGAAACCGCACTGAGGGTCACGATCAATGGGGTGATTGATGGAACCATAGCCGATATGGGCTTCTTTCATGGCGCGGATAATGGCTTCAAATGCTTCCAGATTCTGGGAAGGATCGCCGTCTACTTCCACATATGTGATATGACCACCATTGCAGTATGCGTGATATGGTGCTTCCAGACGGATTTTGCGATTGATGGAAATGGGATGATATACAGGAATATGGAAAGAATTCGTATAGTATTCCCTGTCGGTAATGCCAGGAATGGAACCGAAAAGCTTGCGGTCTATCGCAACAAAGCGCCCTGAAAGCCCTTCTGCGGGAGTGGCAATGAGAGAAAAGTTGAGTTGGGTTTCCTGAGATTTGGCATCAGCGCATTCACGCATGTGGGCGATGATTTTTTTGCCCAGTTCCTGTGCCGCGTCTGATTCGCCGTGATGTACACCAATCAGCGCCTTGAGGCATTCGGCAAGACCGATAAAACCAATGGTGAGCGTGCCGTGCTTGAGCACCTCACGAACGACATCTTCGGGAGAAAGGGTTTCGGCGTCTTTCCAGACGTGCTGTCCCATGAGGAAGGGGAAATTTTTTGCCTTGCGTGAACCCTGAATGGCAAAGCGTTCCAGGAGCTGGTTGCAGACCAGTGTAATGGTTTGATCAAGGCGCGTGAAAAATGTTTCTACATTGCCGTGAGACTCCAGGGCAATGCGGGGAAGATTGATGCTGGTGAAGCTGATATTGCCGCGCCCACTGGTTGTTTCCTGATGGGGAGCGTGGACATTGCCCATAACACGGGTACGGCATCCCATGGTGGCAACTTCAGTGTCGGGCTGACCAGCTTTGTAATATTGCGCGTTGTAGGGAGCGTCCAAAAAGAGGAAGTTGGGGAAAAGACGCTTTGCTGAAACGCGACAGGCCAGCTTGAAAAGATCGTAGTTGGGATCGCCTTCATTGTAGCTTACGCCTTCTTTGACCTTAAAAACATGAATGGGGAAGATGGCTGTTTCACCGTGTCCCAATCCGGCTTCTGTGGCCAGAAGCACATTGCGGATAACCATGCGCTGTTCTGGACTTGTACCGGTGCCGTAGTTAATGGAGCTAAAGGGGATTTGTGCTCCGGCACGGGAATTCATGGTATTGAGATTGTGTACGAGCGCTTCCATTGCCTGGAAGGTCGCTTTCTCTGTACGTTTGAGTGCTTTTTTGACGCAGGCATCCAATGATATGGCATCAAGAGCAAAGCGTTCTGAAAGAGATTGCGCGTATTCAAGCACGGATTCATCGCGCTCAAGGCATTCGCGGAGTGTCTGCCGGATATTGTTTCGTGTTTCTTCCGAGGCGTCCAGTACTTCGAGGATGGCATCAAGTTCGCGGATGAATGTTTTGGCAACGCCTGGGGCGAGACCATATTCAAAGTTGGGAATGCTCTGACCGCCATACTGATCATTCTGGTTTGCCTGGATAACGATACAGGCAAGAGCGCTGTAAGTACGGATGTCGTTGGGTTCGCGCAGATAGCCGTGTCCTGTGGAAAAGCCATTGCGCAGAATTTTGTCGATGTCGATCTGGCAGCAGGTCGTGGTGAGCGTCAGAAAGTCAAGGTCATGAATATGGATATAGCCGTCCTGGTGCGCCTTGCTGTGTGTGGGGTTCAGGATATGTAAATGGAAATACTGCTTGGCGGCTTCGCTGCCGTATTTCAGCATAGTGCCCATTACGGAGTTGGCGTCGATATTGGCATTTTCGCGCTTCAAATCGAGATCTTTGGAGTCGGTATAGGTGATGTCATGCAGGGTATGCATGAGTTTTGATTTGCCATCGCGTACGAGAGTACGATGATGCCGATAGAGGATATAGGCTTTTGCGGTGGCGGCATGACCGTGTTCGATCAGGACTTTTTCAACGGCATCCTGTACCTGCTCTACGCTGGGATTGTCGCTTCTTGTCTTGATGTAGGCAACAACAGCATGCGCCAGCTCTTCTGCTTTGTGACGGTCTGTACCGCCGACGCTCTTTGCGGCTTTGAAGATGGCTTCTGTGATTTTTTGGGTAGCGAAAGGAACGATTCTGCCATCACGCTTGGCGATGTGGTGCAGCATGGGGATGCTGGCATCCTGAAAATGGTCTTCAGAGGTAAATGTGCTGCTGCCAAAATGTGTGCTGTGCTCAAACATGATGCCCCCTTTGAGGTCTTCGGTGAAAATAAGGTATGTATCAGATAATTATATGGAGACTGTATGGATTTGGTATTTACAAAAGAAAGCGCTTCGGTGAGACGGAACCGAAGCGCTTAGGAAGCCATAAGAGGCAAAAGGAGAGAAAAATCTTATGGCAGAGAGGGGAGAACGAGCTAAAAAGCTGTGTATGTGGCACTCTCTGGAGAAAGCTGTCTGGACGGGAGAGCCTTCGGGCTGGGTACCGATGGGGAGAGTGCCGCATAGAGTAGCGCGTTCCTTGTTTTTTTGTATACAATTCTTTTCTTTTTTGCAATAGTTTTTTTGCGTATCTTGATCTTTTTTTAAAAAATAATCTCGTGTTTTTATTTGGAAAAAAAGGTACAGAGGAGACCTTGTGGCGAGAGGGGTGAGGGGGTGTGAGAGGTATGTGGGCATATGCATTGCTTTTTCCTTATTGTAGACCGTCTTTTTGTTTTTTTGCTAATAAAAACAAGAAGTTTTGAGCTTATGGCAATAAGGTCTTTTGTTCTTTTGCGATGTACTGTCTGTGTCTGGAGTTTCTTTGTGCGCTGTGTTATAATGCTGAACATCGCTATAAAAGTGTTGTGTCATTTCTAAAAGCACATAAAAATATGTGTGAAACTTCATTTCGGATGTCCAAGAAAAACGTTTTTGAGAATAAAAGTCAATATGAAAACTTCAATTTTTGAAAATTTATGCGTTCTTTTATGTAAGAATTGGGAAGGGATGGTGCTCTTCTTTGCCCAGAAGCGAAAAAATGCCTTTGATCGCTTGGGTATAATGTGTACCAGCCTGTAGTAAACAGTATAGAAAGAGAGTGGACATATGCTTGCGTGCAGTATGGAAAAAGAGTTGGGCTTGGGGAGTCGCCTGTTGCGTCAGGGCGTTTATATCCCCCTTGAGCGGGAAATGACGCTGCGAGACTTTTTGGAGCATGTACTCGCCTTGTCTGAAAAATATGTGTGTGAATGTGTGCAGACCATCTTTTTGAATGGTTTTGCTGTGGATTCTCTGGATGCGCCTGTTCAGTCTGGATCTCGTTTGGCGCTTTCGGCGGCGATGCCTGGTGTTGCGGGTGCCGCTTTGCGGCGTGATGGTGTGTATGGGCATATGCGTGGTGGCATTACACTGGGCACGCAAACATGCTCGGAAAGCACAGCACGGAAAGGATGGGTGCATCTTTTCTGCTATAATAGCATTGCTGAGGAACAGGGGCAGAATATCCTTATGCGGGGTAGCGCCATTCCCCTATCTCATTTAGAGGATATACCCTTGGGGGAAAATCGTTTTCCTGCCGGATGGGAATCACCTTTAGGGGTGCCTTGTGTGTGGTTTTCGGCGACAGAAAATTGTTTTATATGTGATATGAAGGGGTAAAACTGTGAAGGCGGGTATGGTGTGAAAATTCTTTTTGGCATGATATTGCTGCTGTTATTTGCTGCTCAGGCAGTAGCAGATGTTTTTTTTCTGGATGCTGAAAAAGTCCTCACTTCGGGGGGAGAGGATGTGCGTGTTCGTTTGCGTGATACGCCACCTTATAGTGTGGTGGTGGATGCACAGTCTCCCAAGGGGCTTTTTGTTTATCTGTCGCAGGGAGGACGTGCACAAAAACAGAAGATTGTGAGTGAAGTGCCTCATATCTCAATCTACTGAGAAGGGGATGTACCTGAATACGCAGCATTATTATGTATTGTACGACTGATGCGTTTGTTGTCCTCAGTGTTTGTCGGAGAGGATTATCTGTCGCGTCCTTGCATGGTA
>CAMTOM010000156.1 GCA_947074125.1 uncultured Desulfovibrionaceae bacterium | reverse complement strand
CCGAACAAACTTGTCCTTCCATGTGTTTCAATTGATCACCATGCCCTTTCTCACTAATCCCCTCTAGATACGGAGTATCAGGCTTATAAACACATCCCAAGCCGGCAAATACCACCACCCGCCAATACCCCGCTCACATAAGAAAAGAAGGGATGCGCAACACACCACACTCCTCAACTCTTTACATATACTCCTAGCACAAAATAATCATCGCGTCACCCGCCATAGAGAAACAGGCAAAAAGTAAAGAGTAATATATCTATCACCCAAAAGCCTCTGCACATACATTCTGGAACATACAACAATTTCCGTTAACATTTTCCAGGAGAAAAACATGAAACGCGCCCCCACAGCCATACGTCATGGCTTCTTTGTGCTGCTGCTTGCTTTGGCTGTTCCCCTTACCAGCGCTGCCGCAAGCAATACAGAACAGCGCCCCATATCGCTAAAAACGATGGGAAGCCTCTTCTTTGGCGGTACAGTCCACACCAAATCCGATGGTGATACCTTTCATGGCGATCACGGATACGCCCAATATTACATCCCAGAGCGCTCACGTGAATTCCCCCTAATCATGTGGCACGGCATAGGACAGTCTGGTCGCAGTTGGGAATCCACCCCCGATGGGCGCGAAGGATTTCAGGCCATCATGCCACGGCGCGACTGGTCAGTATACATTATTGACCAGCCACGGCGCGGCAGAGCCGGATACACCATGAGCACGACTTCTGAGGCAAATAAGGTACCGACAACAGCCAGAGAAAGTTCCGTCTGGAATGCCTTCAGAAATGGCATCTGGGTACCGCCCCACCCCGCCACCCTCTTTCCCGACGTACAGATAGCGCACGATGCGCCCTCTATTGAACAATTTTTCCGCCAGCAAACTCCCGACACCGGAGAAGAGCCACGAAACAACGCTCATCGTGAATTTATGGGAAAAAGCATGGCTGCCCTGCTTGAACAGACAGGCCCCTCTATTCTCGTCACACACTCCAATAGCGGACAGTACGGATGGTTCTCCGGTATGGCCGCACCAGACAGAATAAAGGCTATTGTTGCTTATGAACCAGGCCAGATGGTGTTTCCCGACACTGAACCGATGCTTGATGTCCCTTTTCAAAACAAACTCGCCGGAGAACTCCTCCAAGGCATTGCCGTTCCCCTGGAAGAGTTTAAAAAGCTGACAAAAATGCCCATCGTCATCATTTATGGCGACAATATCAGTACAGAACTGAGCGATGTCTTTAACGTAGAAGTCTGGAGAATATCCAAAGCAAGAGCCAAGGCATTTGTGGAAGCCATCAATCGGCATGGCGGCGATGCCACCCTTGTGGTGCTGCCCGAAATCGGCATGAAAGGAAACACGCATGTGCCTTTTGCCGACATGAATAACCTTGCCATCGCCACCCACCTCGAAGGCTGGCTCAAAAGCAAGGGTCTGGATGGGCGCAATAAAGCACACACAGGCCCCCAAAGAAAGAAACTGGATGCAGTCACCATTCCCTTACAACGCCCATAACAGCACATAAAAAAGCAATATCGCATCTACCAGCAAACACGCTGCAAGCACTGTTCACCATTATCATCTGGAGTATCCTATGAAAACAGCATCCGACTGCACTCGAAGAAATTTTATCAAAACATCTGCCGCCGCAGGGGGGACGCTGCTTCTCTCAGGAATACTCCCCGATCAGGAAGCACGCGCCGCAACAACGACACAACCCACAACAAAGCCACAAGCCGACACCCTTCTCAAAGGCATTTGCGACATCCATGTACATGCCGCACCAGACACGCGACCACGTTCCATTAGCGAGCTTTCTTTTGTCCGCGAAGCCAAAGAAGCAGGCTACAGAGCTGTTATGTTCAAATCAAATGACTGGAGCTGCCATGACCGCGCCTATATTATTCGTGAAGCCGTTCCTGACTTTGAATGTTTTGGCAGCCTGATTATGAATCAGGTACATGGCGGCACCATCAATGTACATGCGGCAGAACAAGCCATCAAAACCACAGGAAACTACTGCCGCTGCATCTGGATGCCCACAATGGCAGCAGCATATCACCATCAATGTGATAAACGCCAGGGGAAAGGCATCCCTGTTCTTGCCGATAACGGCACCGTATTGCCAGATGTTATTCGCGTTATGGAGATATGCGCAGAAGCAGATATTATCTTTGCTTCAGGACACTGCTCACCCGAAGAAAGCATTATTCTTGCTAAAAAAGCACAGGAAGTCGGCGTTAAAAAATTTGTGGTGACACATGCCAATTCCCATATCTGGAAAATGACACACGACCAAATCAAGAGGAGTCTGGATTATGGTGCCTTTATTGAATACAGCTACATCACAAATGTGTGGGGGCCTGGCACAGGGATTCCGCAATACGAACCACTCAGCGATGCCGAATTTGTTGCCTTCGCCCGCATTGCCCCAAAACAGAGCATTATCACAACAGACCTTGGACAGGTAAACATGCCACACCCTCTTGAGGGAATGCGCAAATGCCTTGCTGCTTTACAAAAAGGCGGCATAACACAACAAGAGATTGACCTCATGGTACGCACCAATCCGGCAAAACTCGTCGGACTGGATACCTAGCACAATACCATTCCATCCATCTCTCAAAAAATCATACCACGCAGGGAGCCGTAAAAAGCACCCTGCTTTTTTATTATCCTCTCTTTTCCGGCACCTGCTCTCTATAAAATATTATCAAACAAATACAGCATGTTATTCTTTCACCCTTAGGATGAAAGAATTTTCTTTACTGATTTTCATCATAATCTCACCCTGAGGGTGATTCCCAATAACAAGACTTCCGGTATAGTCTGCACAACACGATAGAGTCACTACCCTGTATGCACACGCAAAGCAGACATGCTATGCCAATGAGCAAAAAAGGGCATACACAGCCTTCCTGTCTGAACATGAGAAGTCGCTTCAATCACAAAAGCGTCACGCAAAAGACGCCATCACCCTAGCCGTACCATGTCTCATCCTGAGACAAGTATACATGAGATATAACCCAACAAGGAGCATGAACAGTGAAATGGAAAAGCCTTCTTCTGACAACGCTTGTCTTGGGCATTGCTGTTGGAGCAGTCAACGCAGAACCAGCCGTTAAACGTTCAAATAACAGCTTCACTATTGTTGATGGTGTGACTGATGCCATCCTGGATCAGATAAAAGGCGAGATGGATAAGGTCGACCGGAAAAAACTTTCTTTTGCGGTCAAGAATTTCAAGGATGAAGATCTGGCAAAACTGTGTGCCGCATATCCGGACATGGACGCCCTGAATATCGAATCCAGCAAAGCTCTGACAAGCATCGCTCCTATGGCGTCTCTTAAAAGCTTCCGAGGCTTCAGGATGAGTGCGGATCAGGTAAGAGATCTGACACCACTTGCGGGTCTTACGGAAATGATGATCCTCAGCATCACCAGTAAAACAATGGGGCCTGACCTGAAGTGGATGTCTAACATGACGAAACTGCAAGAGATCTCCATCAGAGCGGGAAGCTCATTAACGTCTTTTGAAGGGATTCCTTCGCTCCCCGCCATGAAAAGACTTCAGATCACAGGCGCATACCCTGCCGACCTGACACCACTTCAGGCACTGCCTTCACTGACACACCTTGATTTAAGCTATTGTAATATTCTTGATCTCAGCCCGATAGGCAAGATGCAAGTTCTTGACAATCTCAACCTTTACGGCGCAACAGTGAAAGATTTCAGCCCACTGGCAGATGCTCCCAGACTGAAAAAAATCATGTACTATGCTGTGAAAGGAGCTGATTTCAGTACACTGGGCAAGCTTACCCAGATAGAAGAATTGAAAGGCGGGCTCACAGAACTTAACGACATCGCCTGGGTGGAAAATCTTCAAAACCTGAAGAAATTCGATGTCTTCTCTGAGTATGTTTCCAATTATGCACCATTAGCAAAAACAAAGATTGAAGATTTCCAGATATGGAGCATGCGCGTTCCTGTCAATTTAAGTACATTCACTGGCCCCACGTCACTGAAAAAGCTTAAGCTGTGGAGCCTGAAGGATGTGAGTGAACTGGGCAGCCTGTCTGCATTTGTCAATATGGAAAACCTCATCATTGACAACATAAACAATAAAGGTGTTGCCGATATCGCTTTCATCAAGGACATGCCCAATCTCAAGAAGCTACATCTCAGTAATGTCTCAATTTTGGACACTACAGTATTAGCCAATCTTAGCAGACTGGACAATCTTGATGCCACCAATCTTAATGATAAGGCTGATAAGCCTTTTGACCTTGCTTTTCTAAGCAAGATGCCTGGTCTGACATCTTTGAACCTTTCTGGCAGTACGGTAAGCAACTTTGACGCTATCGCCAACTGTTCTGCACTCAAGTTTGTACGGATCAGCAAGACAACGGGCATTACCAGCCTTGAAGCCTTGAAAAAGCTTCCCAATCTCTCTTATCTTACCGTCACTAAAGAGACCTTCCCCGAAGCAGAACTCACAGGCTTTAGCAATAGCAAAATACAAATCACACAGAACTAGCCTTTACACCTTCACATGGATTGCCACAAAAGAGACCGGAAGAATATTTCTTCCGGTCTCATATTATATCGACACTGATAAAGAATAAATACACCTTACTTCAGCATACTTTTAAAAAGAAGAAGCCGGTTAAGAATATTCGCATCACTTACCCCTGAATCAAAATCCAGTGAAAGAAAGTGTAATTGCGGATACAGACTTTTTATTTTCTTCTCCACACCTCTTGATACAATATGATTTGCA
>CAMTOM010000155.1 GCA_947074125.1 uncultured Desulfovibrionaceae bacterium | reverse complement strand
TGAGGACGCCGTTGCATTGCCGGCTGGGTGAGTGTGCACATGAATTATTCCTGTTGCCTTGCGTAGCAAGTGCAGTTCAAAGAACTCACGCGGCTGGATATTTATAGTATCAGGTGTGGCACGGAAAAGGCGTTACCAGGGCAGCAGCCTGTTTTGATTATCAAGAAGGGCAATCCAGCATTCTTCATGAGAAAAACCTGCCAGACGTACCTGTGCCATGGTAGCCACATCTTCTGGTGTTACCAGGGTGCAGCGCTGGCGCATAGGTGCCTCCGCATAGCGGCTCATGAGTTCTCGTATCAAATCCCAATAAATTGCCAGTCCTTCTCCAAATCCTGGTACAGTTACCAATTCATCCTGGCGGGCATTGAGTACGCCGCGTATATTCTCAAAGCGTGCTAGCAGTTCTTTGGCTAGAGGCTTTGTGTCCTTGCGTATCAGTACGTAACCGAGCAGAAGCTCCAGGATTTCATAATCTTGAAAGGTTGCGGGAGCCTTTTGGAATCGTTTACGTAATCGAGCCTTGTGCCCACTATGAGGAGATTGGGTTGGACGTGACATTTCAGACATAACTAAGCAGCTTTGCGATATGTGCAAGAGGAGAAGACACGAAAAGCGTAATGCTTTGCATCTTAGGCGCGTGGCGCAGAGAAAAGATGGCGAAGATTTGCGATTAATGCTTCAAGACTTTGTTCGGGAGAGCGCTCGCCTGATTTAACGTGGTATTCTGCTTGGAGAATGCTTTCAAAAAGATGTGCCAGACCCGTATGTCCCAATTTTTGTGCGAGTGCCTGTTTTTGTGCGGCTTCACTGGGATGTATCCAGGGTTTTTCTCCGGCAAGGAGCATTTGGAGGGTGCGTGCTTCGCGTGTGAGAAGGCCAAGAAAAGGGAAAAGCATGGTATCATCTTCATCCAGTCCCTGACGAAGCTGTTTCCATACTTTGCTAATGTCTCCAGATTGAATATGGCGAATGAAGGAAAAAATAGTATAATCCAAAGCAGCGCTAGCGGTATGGATCATAGATGAGGTAATTTTGCCATCAGAAGCGAGCAAAGAGAGCTTTTGGAGTTCATTTTCAACTGTAGCGGCATCAAGAGGCAGTGTAGCACAAAAGCGCTCCAATGCGTCACGCTCAAAGTGTAAGGAAAGTGTCTCTGCGCGTTTTATGACAAAACTTTTCAGAGAGCGCGCATCCAGTCCTGGTGAGCGCCATACCCAGTCTTTGCTGGTGGCAAACTCCAGACAGCGCAGTTTGGTGATATGTGCGGGAAGTTTGGGCTGACCTTTTTCCCACGCGACTTCCATGCAGAGAAAAAGCCATCGATGTGTACTTGGTTGTGCCAGAGCGGCTGAGAGGCGTTTCCAGGTGGCGGCGGGTAATATATTTGCCCGCCGTACAATGAGTGCGGAAGGTTTTGGGAAAAGCCCCTGAATGGTCAGCTTTTCCCAAAAGTCCGAGTTCAGTTCTTCATCCCCCCACCAGACGCTGCTTTCCCACGCGATGTTCTGAGGCGAGGGGCTTTGCTGGAGAAGGGTTGCAATATATTCTTTTATGAGCTGTCCATCAGGACAGATGCAGAAGGTGAATCCAGGATTCTCGCTCATGCCGATGATTATCCGGCTACGATATTAACAAGTTTGCCAGGCACAACGATCACTTTTCGTATGGTCATATTTTGCGTATGGCGCATAATATTCTGATCCTTGCGTGCCAGATTTTCCACATCTTCCTTGCTTATGCCCGCAGGAATATCCATAGTACCGCGCAACTTGCCATTTACCTGCAGTGCAATGGTGATGACATCTTGCTGGAGTGCTTCTTCCTGCCATTGAGGCCAGGGCATATTGTTCAGGGGGGTGGTATGACCGAGGTCTTCCCAAAGCTCTTCACAAAGGTGTGGCGTGATGGGAGAAAGCATGGTGAGAACCGAGCTCATGGCAGAGGAGAACACGTGCTGTCCTGCGGAGTCTGCGCACAGCTCATCCCGACAGGCATACATGGCATTAACCAGCTCCATGACGGCTGCAATGGCTGTATTGAACTGGAAGCGATCCCCCATGTCCTCGCCTGCTTTTTTAACCGTCAGATGCTCTTTACGGCGCAAATCACGTGCCGCAGCGCTCTGGGCATCCTGAGCGCTTGCTGTACAGGGAAGAAGAGGCTGCAAATACTGGCGTGTGTCTTGAAAGAGACGCCACACGCGAGCAAGAAAGCGTGAAGAGCCTTCAATGCCAGAATCTGACCAGTCGAAATCGCGTTCTGGTGGCGCAGCAAAGAGACAGAAAAGTCGTACCGTGTCTGCGCCATACTTTTGAATCATCAGTGTGGGATCGACGACATTTCCCTTCGATTTTGACATTTTTCTGCCGTCTTTCAGCACCATGCCCTGTGTGAGGAGATTGCGGAAAGGTTCCGTAATTTCCTTCGGGAAAAAGCCACAGTCTCGCAGTGCTTTGGTGAAAAAGCGGGCGTACAGCAAGTGAAGGATGGCATGTTCCACACCGCCAATATACTGGTCAACAGGAAGCCAGCGGAGCAGTGCATCGGCTGAAAATGGTGTGTTTTCGTTGCGAGCATCGGTATAGCGGGCAAAATACCAGGATGACTCTACAAAAGTGTCCAGTGTATCTGTTTCCCGTCGAGCCTGTCCACCACAACGTGGACACTGGCATGTCGCAAAAGATGCTGTTTCTGGCAATGGCGAGCGACCATCTTCCCGTGTTTTTACGTCCAATGGAAGATGTACGGGGAGATGTTCTTCTTTTTCCGGCACAACGCCGCATTGTTCGCAGTAAATAACAGGAATGGGCGCACCCCAGTAGCGTTGACGGGAAATATTCCAGTCACGCAAGCGATACTGAATGGCGGCTTTTCCTTTCTTTTTTTGTTCCAGTGCTGTGACGATCTGAATCTTGCCTTCTTCATTGAGGAGGGCATTGAAAGAATCTGAATTGACCATTACACCGTTTCCGGTCATGGCCTCTGTCATTGTTGCCGTATCCAGTGTGGTATTTTCTGGCTGAATGACAAGCGTGATGGGCAGATGATATTTGTGGGCAAAGTCAAAGTCACGCTGGTCATGAGCGGGTACACCCATGACGGCTCCCGTACCGTATTCTGCAAGAACAAAATTGCCGAGCCACAGAGGAACACGCGCACCAGTGAAAGGATGCAGGACATAACTGCCCGTGAACACCCCTTCTTTTTCCAGTTGATCGGACTGTCTTTCCAGACGGTCCATATTGCGGGTGCGCTGGATGAACTGACGAATGTGCTCCGCTTCTGGAGTCTTCTGGATGAGACTTTCTACCAGCGGATGTTCAGGAGCGAGTGTCAGGAAGGTCACACCGAAAAGAGTATCGGGGCGTGTTGTAAACACCTCCAGAGATGTGACATCTCCTTGTGGCTGTTCAAGATCAAAGGTGATATGGGCACCTACGGATTTGCCAATCCAGTTGCGCTGCATGGCCAGTACGCGTTCAGGCCAGCCACCTTCCAGCTTGTCGAGATCCTGCAAAAGCTCTTCTGCATAGGCGGTAATGCGCAAAAACCATTGTGTCAGATCCTTTTGCTCTACTTTGCTGTCACAGCGCCAGCAAAGCCCTTCAACGACCTGTTCATTCGCCAGTACCGTATGGCAGGAAGGACACCAGTTTTGAGGTGCTTTTTTGCGATAAATAAGGCCTTTTTCAAGGAAGCGTAGAAAGAAAAGCTGTTCCCACTTGTAATATTCTGGGCGGCATGTGGCGATTTCACGCTTCCAGTCATACGAATAGCCAAGGCGTTGCAATTGAGCGCGCATGGTATCGATATTGGCAAAAGTCCATTTTGCTGGATGGGTATTGTTTTTGATTGCCGCATTTTCAGCAGGCAGACCAAAGGCATCCCATCCCATAGGATGGAGAACATCAAAACCCTGCATACGCCGGAAACGTGCGATGACATCCCCAATGGAGTAGTTGCGCACATGCCCCATATGAATGTTGCCCGAAGGATAGGGAAACATTTCAAGAACATAGTATTTGGGTTTTTGGGTATCGCCACAGGCAAAACTATTATCTTCAGCCCAGCGATGCTGCCATTTTTGCTCAATTTCTTCAGGGTTATAGCGTTCCTGTACCATGGGTATTCCTTGTGCAGAGTTCTCCGGTTTCCAGAGCACGTGCAACGGCGTCGAGGACTCCGTTCACAAAATTGCGCGCAGCATGTTCACCAAACTGCTTTGCCAGTTCCAGCGCTTCATTGATGGCCACTTTGGCAGGTATATCTGCTCGGTAAAGCATTTCAAACAGAGCAAGGCGTAACACGGTCAGTTCAATACGTCCCAAACGATCCAAACGCCAGTTTTTGGAAAAGCGTTCGATAACGGTATCGAGAGCCTCGCTGTTATGCCATACTCCTTCTACCAACTCCCAGGCAAATCCTTCAGGAAGTGGTGGCGGGGTGGAGTCATCGGCATTTTTTTTAGCTCTTTTATGGGTAACACCGTGCTCGGTGGCAGACATTTCTTCGCGACGTTTTTCTTCTTCGCGCCTGTCGGCATTATCTGGAGACTGCCAGAATGCGGCGCGCAACGAAGTAATGTCTGTCACAGGAGAAAACGAAAGGCCATACAGCACTTGAAAGGCAAGAGCCCGTTCGGCACGGCGTGTAGCGATTTTGCCTTTTGACATATCCTATATTTGCTCCAGCACACGAATGGTTTCCAAAAGAGCAGCGGCGGCTTCAGCGCCTTTATTGCCCGATTTTGAACCAGCAGATCGGAAGAGCACACGTCTGAACTCCAGTCACATTCAGAAACCTCGTATG
>CAMTOM010000154.1 GCA_947074125.1 uncultured Desulfovibrionaceae bacterium | reverse complement strand
TCTCTTGTCTTATTAAAATAAAAACCTGAAAAAAGAACATGAAAAAAAACACTTTTTTCTCAGAATATACTGACGGGATACTCCCCCAAAACACATTGCATCGCGCCCAAAAACGCCTCCTGCAACTTCACTTTGAAAGCAAGCTGGGGCATTTAGGAGGAAATATCTCTGCCTTAAATATTATTATGACTCTTTTTCATTGCCACTTTAAACCTGAAGATCGCTTTATCTTATCAAAAGGGCATGCTGCAGGAGCGCTCTATATAAGCCTTTGGTCAACGGGCCTACTTTCAGAAGAAGATCTCAAAACATTCTGTAAGGATGGCTCTGTACTGCCAGGACATCCTCACCCCTTTTCTGCCCCTCAACTGAGACACCGCACCTCACATACTGGCATCCGATTAGAATCCATGATCCCTTTTCCCACTGGGAGCCTCGGACATGGCCCCTCTTTAGCATCAGGCCTAGCGCTTGCAGCGCGTGCAGCAAAAAGCAGACGCCGTATATGGTGCCTTTGCGGAGATGGAGAATGGCAGGAAGGTGCTTGCTGGGAGGCTCTTACCTTTGCAATGAGCCACAAACTAGACAACCTGACACTTTTAATTGATAGAAACCATCTACAAGGCTTTGGAACAACCGAAGCAATTGCTGGATATGACGACTTTGCTGCTCCCTTTGCTGCCTTTGGGATAGCACCATTCACATGTGACGGGCATAGCCCGCTCACAATTAGCCAAGCCTTGCTTGCGGAGCAAAACCCACTGCCGCGTGTCATTATCTGTGAAACCGTTAAAGGGCGGGGATTATCTACAGAAAATCAAGTAGCATCTCACTATCTACCAATCACGCCTGATGAATATCAAAACATTTTAGAGAACCCACATGCGTAGAGCTTTTGCTAGTTTAGTCTGTACCCAATACAAGCCTTCTGATACATTTTTTTTGACGGGTGATCTTGGATTTATGGCTCTTGAAGAAGTGCAGCAAGTATTTGGAGATCACTTTATCAACTGCGGCATTGCAGAACAAAATATGATCTCTGTTGCGGCAGGCCTCGCGTATGAGGGATTTAAGGTTTTTGCATACAGCATTGCCCCCTTTATCTATGCTCGCCCCTTTGAACAAATCAGAAATGATATTTGCGCATTACCCAATGCTCATATTTGCCTCGTGGGCAATGGGGGCGGTTATGGCTATGGACATATGGGGGCAACCCACCATGCCTTAGAAGACTGCGCTGCGATGCATGCACTAGGAATTCAAGTTATCGTTCCCGCATTTAACAAAGATATTGCAGAGATCTCCCAATACGTGCACCTCAAGCCAAGCTACTTGCGCCTCGGCTATGATCACACCATATCAAGCTATACGCCACCGACATTTGCACCATGGCGCCAGCTCTTACCCGGAAATAGAGGTGTCTGGGTTGTATTGGGCCCCCTGGCTGGTATCGCACTCAAAGTTCTGACGCCTTTCCCTGAGGATGATCGCCCAGCCCTCTGGGTTTGCAGCTTACTCACGGAGCCACCAGAAGAATTGTATGCGGCTCTCTCTTCAAAAGGCCTAACCGTTTTCGAGGAACATGTCGCACATGGTGGACTGGGCATGTTTCTTACGTACTATTTGCAATTAAGAAATATCTACATTAAGACTTTCGAGCATCGATATGCACTGCGCTACCCTTCGCATACCTTTGGTAGCCAAGATTTTCATAGAGCAGAATCTGGCATTGATGCCAATGCGATGCAGTCTTTACTGGAGAAACAAAAATAATGCCAGATAGTCACACAAAGGCTCTCACGAAGCTCACTACAGCACTGGAAGGCCCTATCCTTGTGCTCGGTGCAAGTGGCTTCATTGGTGCCAACCTATTACGCACCATCCTCTTAACTCGTTCTGATGTTGTTGGAACCTATTACTCCGGCAATCCATGGCGCCTGGAGGGTTTACCCACATCAAATGTCCATTTTTGCAACCTTCAAGACGATGTGAGCGTCGATGCTCTTTTACAAAAATACAAACCGCGAACTATTTTTAACTGTTCAGCATTTGGCGCATATTCATTTGAAAAAGACGCAATACATATCCACTCAATAAACTATCTCTCTATAGTTAAGCTCCTCGAGAAACTTAAAACGTACGATATCGCAGCCTATATACATGCTGGATCCTCATCCGAATATGGACGCAATGCAGCTGCGCCAGATGAAAATGCCCTGCTAGAGCCAAACAGCCACTACGCAGTATCTAAAATAGGCGCTTCTTATTTGATCAACTATTATGGTAAAATGCGCAATTTCCCTGCGGTTAATCTACGACTTTACTCTGTCTATGGAGCATATGAAGATAGTTCGCGCCTTATTCCCACACTTTGCTGTAAAAGTTTAGAAGGAAAGCTGCCACCTTTTGCTAAAAGCACTACTTCAAGAGATTTTATCCATATTACAGATACCGTACGTGCCTTTTTACTTGCGGCGACACAAATAACACCATCTATCTATGGCGAATCTTTTAATATTGGAACCGGCTTAAAAACATCCCTTGCAGATCTTGCCAATATCGTACAGCGCTTATTTAAAATTCAAGACACACCTCTCTTTGCAAACACAGAAGCCAGAGCATGGGATGTTGATGATTGGTATGCCTGCTGTAAAAAAGCCAAACAGATGCTTAACTTTGAAGCGAGCATCCCACTAGAAACAGGGCTCTGCCACACACAGCAGTGGTGGCACAATATGCTCAAAATGCGAGAAAGCAGTGAGCTTACTAAAAAAGTGACCATAACAAGCACAAAAAAATCTCTTTCAGCTATTGTCGCTTGCTATAAAGACAACCAGGCGATTCCTATCATGTATGAACGCCTCACAAACATTTGCACAAAACTTCAGCTTGATTACGAGATTATCTTTGTTAATGACTGCTCTCCCGATGATACAGAAGATGTTATCAAGCGTCTTTCTGCTCTTGATCCACGCGTAACTGGCATTACGCATACGCGTAATTTTGGTTCACAGGCAGCCTTTCGTAGTGGCATGGAAACCGCTACCAAAGAAGCGGTTGTACTGCTTGATGGAGATCTACAAGATCCACCTGAACTGATTGAAGAGTTTGTAAAAAAATGGCGTGCGGGCGCAGACATTGTTTACGGGCGGCGCGTAAAACGTGAAATGTCTCAGGGGCTTGAAACCTGTTATAAGCTTTTTTATCGCATTTTTGACTACTTGAGTGAAATATCTATTCCTAAAGATGCTGGGGATTTCTCTCTTATT
Organism: uncultured Desulfovibrionaceae bacterium; assembly: GCA_947074125.1. Classification (GTDB taxonomy): domain Bacteria; phylum Desulfobacterota; class Desulfovibrionia; order Desulfovibrionales; family Desulfovibrionaceae; genus JAQVCS01. The sequence goes on along the minus strand of CAMTOM010000154.1, from coordinate 1,564 downwards.
GATAAACGTGCTGTGCATTGGTTATTACAGTGCCAGGAGAGCGATTATTTTCTGCGTGGATTGCGAGATTATATAGGATTTACGCAAGTTGGTGTCGATTACGTACGTCCAGAGCGCATGTTTGGAACCAGCACCAATAACTGGATAAAAAATATTGGATGGGCTAAAAAAGGCATCTTTTCTTTTACACGCGTCCCCCTACATCTACTCACAGCCTTTGGAGGAGTGGCACTCTGTGCAACTACTGCACTTGCCTTTTTTAGCATTATTACCCGCTTCTTTTTTCCAGAAGCCACACCTAAGGGGATTACATTTTTAGCTCTACTCGTAATGGGTTTTGGCTCATCTATTCTTTTAGGAATCGGTTTATTGGGCGAATATATCGGGAAAATTTTTGAAGAAACCAAAGCAAGACCAGCTTTTATTCGCAAACACCTCATTCAGCACGGCGAAACAATTACAACAAAGACACAAGAGTGACATTCTTTAATGGAGAAACAAAAGATGAATACAGTAAATAACAAAAAAGACAAAAAAACTATGAAGACAAATCATAACAAAAAAAATGTACAATTTTTTAATGAAGATGTTGCGACACACGGTGGTTATTTATACACACGAGAACAGCTCTCATGTAAACTGGCTAATGAAAGAATATCTCAAAGTCGAAATCAGCTATATCCATTCCAAGGGAAATCCATTCTCGATATTGGCTGTGGAGATGGTACTTTTAGCATAGAACTAGTACAGCAAGGAGCATCTCATGTAGTTGGCATTGACCCAGTACCCAATGCTATTGATACTGCACAAAAAAAAGCGGCCACTGCAACGATCAGGAATATTTATTTTCAAGTAGGTAATATTTACGAACTACCATCCTTCTTTTCCACACACAAACAGAACTTACCTATGCGCGAAAATAATTTCTTTGATTGCGTAGTGTTGCGTGGCATATTACATCACCTTCCTGATCCAGAAAAAGCATTACAATGCGTTGCACCTTTCACATCAACTATCCTCATTATCGAACCCAATGGCTATAATCCCATCGTAAAATTGATTGAAAAAACAATTGAAAAAAACATCTGAATATCATATAACACATGAAGAACAGTCTTTCTTTCCCTCTCAGGTCAACACATGGCTCCACAATGCAGGATTTCAAACTGTAAAAACAGATTATGTAAATCTTCTTCCAATGTTTTGCCCAAATTGGTTTGCACGAATTTGTAACGCCTGTAAGCCCATTATTGAGTGAATACCTCCTCTCCGCAATGTTTGCTGTGGTCAATATATTATCCTTGCGACTAAAAGAACGTAATATGCGAAACTGTCCTGTTTGTTCCAGTAGTGAACGTACCATTTTTCTTGAAAAAAAATGGGATGACACAAAACTTACTTCACTAAGCTATGCTTCACGAAAAGCACCTGAATTTATGAGGCACAAACTAGTCCAATGCGCCTTCTGCTCTCTTGTGTATGCAGAGACGCGCCCCAGCAATGCCTTTCTTGCGGATGCGTACGCTACTGCAGATTATGATTCACAAAATGAAAGTCTCTATGC
>CAMTOM010000153.1 GCA_947074125.1 uncultured Desulfovibrionaceae bacterium | reverse complement strand
AACTCTGTAGAGAGTCTACTCATGCCACATCCTGTGCAAGAAAGTTACTATACATGGCAACGCGTTAGTACCCAGTAAGGAAACTAGTTCAAGTTTGAGCATTCACCGTCCTTGCCTGAAGTGTATAAGTATGATTATATGTACTTAATAACACTATGACAATACTGCTCACACGTCTGATTCTCCCCTTAACACTCATGCTTCCTCTTATGTTAGGCGGCTGCGAAATGCCGGACATCCCTTTTTTGAGTAAAAAAGAGCCTCCCCAGCAAGCCATGCCTGTACCTCCTGTCACCGTATACGAAATACGCCACAAGGATGTGCCCTGGCCCGCAGAATATCAGGGACAGACCCAAGGCTCACTTTCTGCTGATGTGCGTTCAAGAATAGAAGGCATTATAGAAAAACGCCTTTATAAAGAAGGAGAAAAAGATGAACAAGGTAAAAGTAGTGTACGTGCGTAAAAAGGTAACTATGAAGCAAAAGAAAAGGATGCTGCGGCTGGGTATGAGAACGAACTTCGGTGAATGAAAAGCATTGCGCCGCGATACGCACAAAATGCAGTAAGCCAAAAAGACAGAGATTCAGCAAAGGCTTCCCGTGAAACTGCCAATGCCAATCTGCGCCAGGCAAAAATCAACCTTGGCTACTGCGATGTTGTCTCACCCATTTCAGGATACACCAGCCAGGAAACTCTGACAGTTGGCAACCTTGTAAACAACAATACCCTGCTCACCACAGTCAACAAAACTGATCCCATGTTTGTTAACTTTTCCATATCTGGCGTGGATCATATGCGCCGGCAGGCACTTGCTGCTCAGGGACGCCTCAGCCAGCCCGCAAAGAATGCCTATACAGCAACCTTGCGTCTTGTTGATGGAGCCGAATATCCCAACGAAGGGAATATGGACTTTTTTAACAGCCTTGTTGATCCTGACACGGGCGTTATCAAAGCTCGCGTCTCTTTTCCCAATTCTTCCAACATGCTTTTGCCTGGACAATATGTACGTATCCGCCTGAATGGTGATGTTCTGACAAATGCCCTTGTCGTTCCGCAAAAGTGTATTGCCTCCACAAACCAGGCAACATTGGTCATGGTTGTTGATGCGGACGGCAAAGTAAGCCCTCGTCCTGTCAAGATTATTACACCAGTAGGAGATGATTACCTGCTGGAAGGCGGACTGCAAGATGGTGAGCGTATCGTCCTTGAAGGCCTCGTAAAAGCACGTCCTGGTGCAACAGTACGTGTTGTCGAAAATGCCTCTTCTACGCCACAATCTGGAGCAGTCAAGCCAATGGGCGCATCTGGTGCCGGCTCCCCACCAGAAAATACTCAAACCATCTCTAAAGATGGCTCTGAAGCAGCGACGCCAACGGATGGAACAACAGCTCCATCCTCCTCAAACTAGATGGTAAAAAATTATGGCTCATAGTACAAAACCAAACTTTTTCCTTAAGCGCCCTATTTTTTCGGCGGTTATTTCCATTATTATTGTTTTGGTGGGCACACTGGCAATCGACTCACTCCCCATTGCGCAGTATCCCGAACTCACCCCACCAACTGTCCAGGTAAGTGCGTCCTATCCTGGTGCTTCTGCTGAAACCATTGCCTCTACCGTTCTGGCACCTCTTGAAAATGCCATCAACGGCGTAGAAGACATGCTCTATATGACCTCTACAGCTTCTTCCGGAAGTGGTAGTGGCTCGATTTCTGTTTACTTCAAGCTGGGTACAGACCCCAACATGGCACTTGTTAACGTGAACAACAAGGTAACCCTTGTGCAGAATACCCTGCCTGATGTTGTTCGCCAACAAGGGGTTACCGTACTCAAGCGCTCCCCATCCATGTTGCAGGTTATTGCCCTCTATTCTCCCGATCGCAGTTATGACGCTGTCTATATGTACAACTTCGCCAACATCCGTATCATGGATGAACTGAAACGCATTAAAGGTGTTGGTGACGCAAGTCTTTTCGGCAATCAAAGTTATTCCATGCGCATCTGGTTACAGCCTGATAAAATGGCAAAATACAACCTGACACCTTCCGATATTGGGAACGCAATCAAAGACCAGAACGCTCAGTTTGCGCCAGGACGTTTGGGAGAAATGCCCTCTCCTAAAAGCACCCAGCTCACCTGGCAGATTGATGCTATGGGGCGTCTGCCTTCTGTAAAAGACTTTGAAAATATTATTGTCCGCATGGATTCAGGCAGTGCTGCTCTTTACCTGAAAGATGTTGCCAAGGTTGAACTGGGTGGTCAGGATTACAGTGTTGATAGCCGCTATAATGGCGAACCTGCTGTCATGGGCGCTGTCTACCTCCTCCCTGGTGCCAATGCTATTGAAACCGGCAATCTTGTTGCTGCCCGTATGAAAGAGTTGGCAGAGACATTTCCTGCTGGTCTTGCTTACGAAATCCCCGTTGATACCAATAGATTCGTTATGGAGTCTATTAAAGAAGTGGTCAAAACACTCATGGAAGCGATGGTACTGGTGTTTATCGTCGTATACCTCTTCCTTCAGAGCTGGCGAGCCACCCTCATTCCCTGTCTTGCAGTACCCGTTTCTATCATCGGTACTTTTGCTGGCATGTACGTTCTGGGATACAGTATCAACTCACTCACCCTTTTTGGGATGGTACTTGCCATTGGTATCGTTGTAGACGATGCTATTGTGGTATTGGAAAACGTAGAGCGTATCATGCGTACAGAGCATCTTCCTCCCAAAGAAGCTACTGCCAAGGCCATGAGCGAAGTCACAGGTCCTGTTATCGCCATTGTGCTCGTATTATGCGCTGTCTTCATCCCTGTTTCTTTCATGGGTGGTCTTGCGGGTGAAATGTATAAGCAGTTCGCCATTACCATTTCGGTATCGGTTATTCTTTCAGGTATTGTGGCGCTCACGCTCACTCCAGCCCTATGCGCACTTCTCTTAAAACCCCATCATGCTGACGATAAGCCCGCAAAGCCTTTTATCTGGTTTAATAATGTTTTCGCAAAAATCACACACCGCTATGTACGCACAGTACGCGCAGTAAAAAATAATAGTTTCATCAGCCTCTTGCTCTTCGCAGCTATGATTGGCTCACTCTTCTGGTTTTTCAAAGTCGTCCCTGGCGGGCTTGTTCCTGATGAAGATCAGGGCTACATGCTTGGTATGACCATATTGCCCGATGGAGCCTCTCTCCATCGCACAAACAATGCTATGGATCTTGTCAGCACCACATTGCGTAAAAATCCCGCAGTGGAAAGCGTGGTTAATATCTCTGGTATTGATATTACTTCCATGGCCACAAAGTCGAACTATGGAACCTTTTTTGGTGTTCTTGTTCCTTGGGATAAGCGTACCATCACCCCCACAACCCTGACGCAGGAAGCTTCAGCACTCACACTGACAGATCCTTCTCCTTATGTTATGGGCTTCACCCCACCACCTATTTCAGGCATGAGTACGACTGGTGGCTTTGAAGGTTATATCCAAAATCGTGGCTCTGGCGATGCGTATCAACTGGAAGAACTGGCTAACCAGCTCGTGGCAGAAGCCTCGAAACGTCCAGAAATCGCCTCCGTTCGCAATCTCTTTTCGACTGGCTCTCCACAGCTTTATGCTGAAATAGATCGTGAGCGCTGTAAGGCACTTGGACTTCCCATCAGTGAAGTTTTCAGTGTCATGGGGGCCACATTTGGTACCACATACATCAATGACTTCAACTACATGGGCAGAACATTCCAGGTACGTATGCAATCTGAAGCAGCATACCGTATGCAGCCCGAATCACTGAACGATGTCTATGTGCGCAATAGCAGCGGTAAGCTCATCCCCTTGAGTGCTGTTGTGACTCTGGAACGCCGTACTGGCGCTCAGGTGATGACACGCTATAACGTTGCACCCGCAGCGCAGGTCATGGGAAACCCCGCTCCTGGCTATTCCTCTGGTCAGGCACTGCAAGCCATGGAAGAAACTGCTGCTGCCGTTTTGCCTGCTGACTATTCTTTGGGCTGGGCTGGCAGTTCCCTTCAGGAAAAACTGGCCTCTTCAGATACAACACTGATCTTCATTCTCGCCATCCTGATGGTCTTCCTGATTCTGGCGGCACAGTATGAAAGCTGGGCACTGCCAATTGCGGTACTGACGGCTGTGCCCTTCGGTGTATTTGGCGCACTGCTCGCTACCTGGATGCGGGATCTCGCTAATGACATCTATTTTCAGGTAGCACTCATAACTATTGTGGGCTTGGCAGCGAAAAACGCCATTCTTATTGTCGAATTCGCTGTTGAAGCCTGGCGCGCTGGCCGGAGTCTGGATGTGGCAGCCATGCATGCTTCACGTCTGCGTTTCCGTCCCATTATCATGACTTCCCTTGCCTTTATTCTTGGCTGTGTTCCTCTGGCTATCAGCAGTGGTGCGGGCGCAAACAGTCGTCACGCTATCGGTACTGCCGTTATTGGTGGCATGCTCGCTGCAACCTTCCTTGCCACACTCTTTGTGCCCTACTTCTTCAAGATTATTGTAACTATCTCCTTGAAGTTGCAAGGCAAAAAAGACCCCAACGCTCAACGTCCCATGACTGAGGAAGATGAGAAAAACTATGGCTAGCAGCTCATTTACAAAAATACTTGTGCCTCTACTATGTCTTTGCCTGACGGGTTGTTCGCTGGCACCAAACTATCAGCGTCCAGATCAGGAATTCCCGCAACAACGGACTGAAGCTCTCGCACAACACTCTCTTCCTCTCCCACAGCACTCGCGTTCCCTCTTCCATACCCCTGTACTCCCAGCCCTTACTCATGACGCCCTCACCCCCCACCACGCTCTGCCAGACACCCCCCCCCCCACTCCCCC
>CAMTOM010000152.1 GCA_947074125.1 uncultured Desulfovibrionaceae bacterium | reverse complement strand
CGCACCGAAAAACGGGGGTGCTAGTTGGGGACAGGTTAGAAAAAGGGACACAGGCAAGAAAGCTGCGCAGCGCACAGGGAATCAGCCGCTGCGAACACAATGCCGGAACTACAGGCATGAACACGTGCTGCCGCACACATGCGGCAAGGTTCAAATATTCCGACCATAATGCGATCATCCAGACGATAGTTTCCAAGCGCCTCACCCGCTCTTCTCAATGCCAGTATTTCAGCATGGGCTGTAGGATCATGCCTGCGTATCGGTTCATTATGCGCAACAGAGAGTATTTTGCCTTCAGCAGAAAGGATAAGAGCCCCCACTGGCACTTCACCAGCACATGCCCCCTGCCTTGCCTCGAAAAGAGCCCTGCGCATGAGCCCCTCCCACGTCACCCCTAAAGGGGGTGGTGGCACAGGTCCAAGGCAGGGCAATGAAACAGGCTTTGGATTCACAGAGCGCTACACCACAAGCAACCTGCGGAGGAATTTCATAATATCTTCCGGAGTGTCGCAAACGTACAGGAATTTATCAATTTCTGCATCGGTGATAGTGCCTTCTCCGACCATGCTTTTACGCATCCAGTCAATAAAGCCCCCCCAGAATGCAGAATCATAAAGGATAATGGGGAAGGGACGGATACGTTGTGTTTGTGCGAGTACGAAGGCTTCAGCCAGTTCATACACCGTACCGATGCCCCCAGGCATAACAATATACGCCATGGAATATTTCACAAACATAAGCTTGCGCAAAAAGAAATAGCGAAAATTGCAGCGAGTACGTACATATTTATTGCAGTCCTGCTCATGAGGCAGTTCAATATGCAAGCCTACAGAAACCCCTCCGGCTTCTGTGGCGCCTTTGTTTCCTGCTTCCATAATACCAGGACCACCACCAGTGATAACCCCAAAACCTTCCTGAGCCAGAAGACGGGCGACCTCTTCTGCCTGCTTATAATAAGGCGCATCTGGTTTGGTGCGTGCAGAGCCAAAAATGGAAACACAATTACAATCCAAGCCATTCATTATATCCAAAGCATTGACCAGTTCACCCATGATTCGGAAGGTACGCCAGGATTCAGAGCTCAGCGTACCAAGATCATCAATACTCGTTCTACGCAAATCTGCCATAATATTCTCCTTTTATTACTTCAGAAAGGACAGAGAGTTTTCACCCCAACACATACGCACACAGCCGACAATAGCCTACTGCACCACCCTGCCAAGCTCTTTATTCGCTACTCCCTCTTCCCAGATATTCTCTACGCACATAAAAAATAACCTGTTATTCCATATGAAGCAACAGCAATTTCCATATCTTATGAGTACACATTCTCTTTTGTAAATATGAGTTGCATCTTAATAAAAAATATCTATCCTCAAAAGAATTGAGAAAGGCAACTTTACCTTCACACTTGCACTCCTGCACAAGTGCGGGCATACTGCTTTCCAATCCTGTAAATAATGGAGAACACAGAAAAACCATATTCATTCACATGCTGTCTCACTATTGCCCAAAACCACCTGCCTGCTGGCAGGCAAAGGGCTTTTATGGCAAAAATTTAGGCGGACATGCGAACCAAGGAGAAATGCATGAAAGTTCAATTTCTTGGTGCAGCACGAACTGTTACCGGTTCGTGTTATATGATTGAAGCTTGCGGTGCCCGTTTTTGTATTGATTGCGGTATGCACCAGGGCAATAAAGCAATCGAAGAAAGAAATAGAAATACAAAGGTTTACTATCCCTCAAATATAGATTTCATCCTTGTGACACATGCGCATATTGATCATTCAGGCTTGCTGCCCCGCATGGTTCATGAAGGATTCGAGAAAAATATATACTGTACACCAGCTACTGGCGAACTGTTGAATATCATGCTCCAAGACAGTGCCCATATCCAGGAAATGGAAGCCCTGGCTGAACGCAAAAAATACAACCGCCGAGGATTGGAAAACCCACCAGATCCCCTCTATACAGTTGAGGATGCGCAAAAGACAGCAACTCTTTTCTCCACTGTAGACTATCATAACACCTTTGAACCACACAGTGGTATTAAAGCGACTTTTTACGATGCCGGACATATCCTTGGTTCCAGCACTCTCTACCTTGAAGTCACTGAGGATGGCAAAAAAACCACTCTTGTTTTTTCTGGAGATATAGGCCGCCCACAAGCACTTATTGTACGCGATCCAGAAACACCACCTCCGGCGGATTATGTTTTTATGGAAACGACCTATGGTGATCGTGAACATAAAAATGAAACCTCAAGTCATGAAGAACTCGCCGAGGCCATTGCCTACAGTTATAAAAATCACGAAAAAATAATCATCCCTGCTTTTGCAGTGGAGCGCACACAAGAAATTCTCTATTGCCTGCATATGCTGAATAAGGCAGGCAAACTTCCTGAAGACATCCCTGTCTTTGTCGACAGTCCACTTGCCATACGCGCAACAGAAATATTTGAACGCCACAAAAAGCTTTTCGATGAAGACGCTACTGAACTGCTTTCACAAGGCGAAAATCCTTTCGCCCTGCCCAATCTCAAGTACACCATGAATGCAGATGAATCCAAAGCCATCAATGACATGTCCGGCTCTGCCATCGTCATTTCTGCCAGTGGCATGTGCAATGCAGGACGCATCAAGCATCATCTTCGCCATAACCTCTGGCGCAAGGGAGCCAGTATCGTCTTTGTGGGCTATCAGGCGCTAGGCACACCAGGCCGAAAGCTGGTCGAAAACGCCAAATCCATCACCCTTTTTGGTGAAGACGTGGACGTTGCGGCAAAAATATTCACCATTGGCGGTTTTTCAGGGCACGCTGGTCAGAGCCAGCTTCTGGAGTGGGTCACACCACAAGCCAGTCAGGGAGCCAAGATCGTTCTCACACACGGCGAAGAAAAAGCACAGGATACCTTTGCTGCCATCTTGAAAGAACGCTTCAATATAGAAGCCATCATTCCTGCCTATCTTGAAGAAGTCAGCCTCGTTGCCAATGAGGCACCACAACTGGTACAGCACGAACAGATGGCACATCCTCCTGTGGATTGGGAATTCCTTATCGGTCAGCTGGATCAGAAGTGGGATATATTCAAGGACAAGCTGAATACCATAGACCAGCGCCCCTGGGTAGAACAGACCGATCTGCGCGATCAGCTTGCTCGCGCTGACTATGCACTGACCCGCCTGATTTCCAGGATGTAGTATGCGCATTATTGCAGGATCATTTGGAAGGCGCCTCCTGAAAACAGTCGAGGGACCTGGCTACCGCCCAGCAATGGCGATGGTTCGGGAGGCGCTTTTTTCCATGCTGGAATCACGAGGCCTTCTCTGGCCCTCCCAGAGAGTGCTGGATCTGTTTGCTGGCAGTGGGAGTCTTGCCTTTGAGGCTCTCAGTCGTGGCGCACCAGAAGCGGTGCTGGTAGAAATGTCTCCCCAAGCTGTACGCTGCCTCCAGCACAATCGCCAAACTCTGGGACTGACTTCAGAAACATGCCGTATCCTTGCCGAGGACGTTCTCAAGTTTCTTGCTCGAGGTGGGGAGCAGCCATATACGACTGTCTTCATAGATCCTCCTTATGGCAAGGCTCTGCTCCCACCTGTACTCAAATCACTCTTGCGCAGGAAATGGCTGGCAGAAAATGCTTTTGTCATTGCGGAAATTGAAAGCAGCCTTACCTTTACTCCTACACAGACCGACAGTCGTCTTCAATTTCTGACAGACAGGCACTTCGGTCAAACCAGAATATGCATATGGCAATACACAAACACACCATAGCCGTATACGCCGGCACTTTTGATCCCATTACCAATGGACACCTCAGTCTTTTACAGCGTGGCTGCGAAATCTTTGATGAAGTGGTACTTGCTGTGGCAGACAATACCCCAAAGGCGCCTCTTTTTTCGCATGAAGAACGGGTCAGCATGGCACGTGACGCTACCAAAAACCTTTCTGGTGTCAGCGTCGAACCTTTTTCCGGTCTTCTTGTCGACTATGCCCATACGCGAGGAGCCAATGTTATTTTGCGCGGTCTGCGAGCCATATCTGATTTTGAATACGAATTTCAGCTTGCCCTTATGAACCGTCGCCTTCAAAAACAGATACAGACTGTCTTCCTCATGACAGACTATCGCTGGCTCTATATCAGCTCTACCATCGTCAAGGCGGCAGCCAGCCACGGAGGCAATGTCAAGGGGCTTGTGCCGGATAATGTTTGCAAGCGCCTTACGGAGAAATACCAGGCAGGTGAGGTACGTCAGGGCACGCCATGCCTTGCGCCATCTGCGGGTGGTTTTCGGATGTCATAAGCATGGCAAACGCTCCACTGCCGGTTGTCTGTATTGCTGGTCCCACAGGAACGGGAAAGACAGCTGCTGCTATTGCTGCTGCTCTTCGCTTTCATGGTGAAATCATCAATGCAGACTCCCGTCAGGTTTATGCAGATTTCCCCATTATTACCGCTCAGCCAGATGTGCAGGAGCGCGCCACCTGCCCGCATCACCTGTATGGCTTTCTCAAAACTCAGGCGAAAATCCCCGCTGGGCAGTGGCAGGAAAAAGCACTCATACAGATTACCGATATTCTCTCAAGAGGCAAACTCCCCATTCTCGTTGGCGGCACAGGGCTTTATCTCAAGATTCGTCTTTCAGGCATCGCCAATATTCCCCCACTTGATCTTGCCATTACACAAAGGCTCATAGAAATATACCACGAATCAGGTTAGCCAGACCTGCATTACAGCTTGAATAACCATATTCATGCCTATCCTTCCAGTATCCACCCCAATGACCCCCAGACACTTTCACAGACCCTGGTATACTGGGCACGTACTGGCACAAACTTTTCCT
>CAMTOM010000151.1 GCA_947074125.1 uncultured Desulfovibrionaceae bacterium | reverse complement strand
AGCCTTTATAGGCATAATACCATTGAAGGCTCTTTTCTGAGATGCTTCCTGACGGGGATACTGCAAGCTGGGGAAGAGCAGTATGAGCGTCTTCAAAACGTGTTCGATATTGTTTAGGAACAGGTTTTGGGGGAAGGTGTCCCTTTGCCTGAAATATAAGCAAGTAGTATGCCAACATAGATATATAAATGATTTTATTGAGATATACAATAAATAAAAAAAGTATACTACTTGTAAGTGTCATATACGCGACAGTAAGTCGTATTTGAGGAGTGGAAAGAGTACAAACAGAGGTTTGGGGAATAGTATGTGTTGTTGTGTACGAGTCAGTATGCTAAATGCGCAGCGAGCTGTCTTTGATGCCCTTTTTGCGAAGTTCAAGATAAATTTTTGCTGCGGCAGCAGCGTCAGAAGCGGCATTGTGATGTTGTAGTGTGATGCCAAGATATGCGCAAACACTATTGAGTGTGCGTGAAGACAGAGGGAATGTCTGCCGTGCGCCACGTAATGTACAGAGAAAAGGATATTTGGGTAGGGCAATGCTGATGGCTTTGCAGCTTGCGTATAATACTCTGCGGTCAAAAGGGGCGTTGTGGGCAATGAAATATGATGTTCCTTTGATGAAGGTTGCGATATGAGGCCAGACTTCAGCAAAGCTGGGAGCTGTCTTGAGCATATCCCATGTGAGACCATGGATATGGGTGAAAAGAATTGATGATGATGGGGGACGTATGAGAGTGTAATAAGTCTCTGTAATCACCCCTTGTTCTATTTTACTCATACCAAGGGCACAGGCGCTATTTGCCTCTCGAGCTGAGGTTTCAAAATCTATTGCGATATACGTTGGTGAAGGTGCGGTATCTGAAGTGATGAGTGAGGCGGTACTGTTGTTCATGAAAATTTTTTAGAAAAGCGTAAAAAGTGAAGAGAAGTTAATCGTTCTGAAAACGGAGCGGTAATTCCAGTCCCCAGGCATCAAGGGAAGAGGCATCAGAAAAAAGATCAACTGTTTTGGCATCTGCCTGCACAGTTCCATTTGCGAGTACAAGTGTACGCGGGCAGATGTCGTATATCATGTCCAGATCATGACTGGCGATGAGCATGGTATGCGGCAGCTTTTGTAATAGATTTATAAGGCGTCGTCGTGCTTTAGGGTCAAGATTTGCGGAAGGTTCATCCAGCAGGAGAAGACGTGGTTCCAGAGAAAGTGCTGTGGCGATGGCGGCAAGGCGCTTTTCTCCTCCTGAAAGTTGCAATGGGGTGCGCTCCGAAAGATAAGTGGCGCCTACAGCTTCGAGTGCCTGTTGCACCCGTTTGTGAACCTCGTCTTCTGAGAGGCCGAGGTTGCGTGGTGCAAAAGCAATATCATCACTGATAGTGGGCATAAAAAGCTGGTCTTCTGTATCTTGGAAGACTGTTCCTGTTATTTTGCGTACGGTAGCAAGTGTCGTTCCTTTGACGCTTTCTCCTGCAAGTACAACTTCTCCTTGTTGCGGGAAAAGACAGCCGTTGCAATGAAGGAGGAGGGTGGATTTTCCTGCGCTGTTAGCGCCTACAAGACCTACCTTTTCGCCTTCTTGCAGGGCAAAAGAAACACCATGTAATGCGCTGTGGCCATTGGGATAGGCAAAATGAATATCAGTCAGTTCCAATAGTGACATTGATCAGATCCAAAATGAGAGAATGTGCCCCAGTAGTTGGGGAAGATCATATACGCGTGCCAGCAGAAAAAAAAGTCCCCAGGCAAGGCAGAATAACAGATCCCGAATGCCGAAAGGCGGCAAAGGCGCCAGAGGAAGTGATCCCGTATAGGCACGGCAAAGCATTGCCTGATGGATGCGTTCTGCACGGTCAAAGGTACGGAGTAAGAGATGACCGAGAAGTTGCGCGTAGACACGCAATCCCAGCCCTTTCTTGCTAAAGGTGCGCAGATTGCGTGCCCGCTCCATACGCGAGGCTTCTTCCAAAAGAACAAAGAGGTATCGGTACAGGAAAAGAAGTTGATTGGCAAATATGCGGGGTACCCCCATGCGAGGAAGAAAGGCACACAAAGTATAAAATCCGGTAATCCCTATGAGTGCCAATGTCGCCGATACTGTGAGAAAAAGGCGAAAGAGGATGGAGCAAAATGAGAGTATGCCCCCACTGATGGGGAGAGTTCCTATATACAGTACAGGGTTTGTATCGAGAAAAGGATTGAATATCCCTATACACAATGCAAAAGGAAGCGCGAGCGCCACCTTTCGCAATATGGAAGCAGGGGGAATATTTCCTACTGTGGCAAGAACAACAGGATAGAGTAAAAAAGGAAGAAGGGCGCTTAAGGTATAGCGCCCAAATGACATGACAACAACAATGAAAAGAATTGTAGTAAATAACTTTGCTGCGGGGTGTAGACGCTGTAAAGGCCCATCTGTGCTGCCAAGGCGTGTCAGTTCTCCCAGATTATAGAGCGTTGTGCTACTATTCATGACGGGCACGCCGCCGCAAGAAGAAGCCAAGCAGAAGCGTCAGTATGAGTGTTAGCACACCTCCTGTGAGTCCAGCCATGCCTGTAGCAGTGTCCAGTGTGGGCAGTGAGCCAGTACTTTCTGCTGTAGACATGTCTGATGTTTCTGTAGAAGGCGCAGGAGGCGTGGTATGAGCAGGCATTTCTTCAGATATTGCCGGTTCGCGGAAAGCATAGTCTGGCATAATAGCTGTTTTTTCCTGAAGGGTTGCCAGTGTGTTATAGGGAGCGGCATCAGGGGCGGGAAGTTCTTCCTTGCCAGTCAGATTTTGAATAGACCACTCCAGTCCATCGGGATCGGAAGAAACAAAAGAAGAGAAGAATCCGCCTACGACAAGCGCCAGCAAAGCAAAAGTGGCAGCGAGCTTGCCGATACTCCAGGTTTTTGTCTTGCCTGAGAGCTGTAAGAGGTCGGGGCGGGCATTATAGATAAATGTGACAACGGCTGCTGTGACAAGTCCTTCAACGAGCCCGATAAGCAGATGGATAGGCTGCATGAGCAAAGCAAAAGAGGCAAAAGGCAGCTCTGTAATGCCAGAAGCAACGGTTTCGAGAACAACGCTAAAAGCCCCAAGCTGTAATGAAGCGATAGCTCCCACTACGCAGGCAATACTGAGACTTTTGCGTGTGGGGGAGAGGCCTGCGAGGGGTTTGTAGAGGAAAGGATAGACAACAAAACAGGGAAAAAAGCCCAGGTTGAAAATATTGCATCCAAGGGCGAGCAGTCCGCCATCAGCAAAAAAGAGTGCCTGAATCGTCAGAACCGAGGTGATTGTCAAAAAACCGGCATAGGGGCCGAGCAGGATGGCGAGGAGCAAGCCACCGCCAAGATGCCCACTGGAGCCTGTTCCGGGGATGGTGAAATTGATCATTTGTGCGGCGAAGATAAAGGCTCCAAGTACACCCATCAGGGGAATAAGCCGACTGTCAAAGCAGGCGCGCATACGCTGGGAAGAGACTGTGAGCAGGGCAGCAGAGACAGCCCACAGGATACCGCCAGTGACAGGAGAAATAAGAGCATCGGCCATGTGCATGCGCGAAACCTCCAAATGGAATGAGCGTGTTTTAGATGGGAAGCATTTTTTATTTTGTGTTATTTTTTTAAAAAAAGTGTTACTTGTCAATAGCTGTTTCTCTTTAATTAGGAGGGAAATAAATATTTCTCCTTGAAAAGAGAGTATCTTGTGGGCTTATAGAAGGAAAGAAATAAAAAATATATGTGTGTATACAAAGAGTGGATACGGTAAGGTGCTACTCTTCTTTAGGGGTACTCAGCTTGGTGAGTGAACCCTTAAAGATGAGCTGTGTTGCGGTAGCATCGGCGATTTCGGCAACATCCATCAGCTTTTCCAAGAGTTCAAGGAGGTAGAAGCGGTCATTTTCACAGCCATCGGTGAAATCTTTTTCCATTTCACCAGAACGCATGTATTTTTCCAGCTCCTCCAGATCTTGAAGATTGATCATTTGGACTCCTGTAGAGTCTCTTCCACTGTTTCAGAAGAAGCGGCAAAGGTATTCTCGTAGCGTTTGACACATTCCTTGCACAGTGCCAGTGCCATTTTTTCAAGTTGAATGCGATCTTCTGGCCTCAGGGCGTCAAAATGAATACCACAGCTCACGCAAACACGCACATCAAGATTGCGTGCAAGGTAAAGAGCAGCCTGGCGTGCGATCATGTCTTCTTTATGACCGGAGACCGCGAGTACGGAAGCGGTAGAGCTGCATTTTGTATCATCGGCAAGGCTGGGGCGTGGTTCTGCCAGCGCAACAGCGCCAATATGTGATTCGCCGCCATGCAGGATGACCTGTACATCCTTGCCAATGAAAAAGCAGTCCAGAAAAAGTGTCATTTTTTTATAACGAGCCTGTAAGCGCATACTATCCTCCACGATGTACGAACAGCATCATGCGTTAGCTGCTCCTTGTGGTCAAGAGGTAAAATGTGCTTGCCACTCTGGAGTTTGCTGTATTGCGTCGTGTCTGGTTAGGGAGTATATAGTGCTGGGGGATATTACAATGTTTGGAATAAAATTTTTTATTATGCCCTCTTAAAAAAACCAGGGAGGCGATATGACTCTGGATCCCAAAAAGCATGCTGACTGGGAAATTGCGCGCTTTGCTGAAAAAACGATGAAGCCCATCACCTCATTTGCAGCGGAAGCAGGACTTTTGCCCGAAGAGGTTTTGCCATATGGACCCTATATGGCCACGATTGCCTATCCGGCCGTTTTACGCCTTTTGGAAGATAGGGCAGGTGGCAATTCTCACATTTTTACGCCAATCCCTCCCCAACCGCTTCGACAAGGAACTTCCACACCCACACTCGGACGTTCAACGGGGCTGACGCG
>CAMTOM010000150.1 GCA_947074125.1 uncultured Desulfovibrionaceae bacterium | reverse complement strand
GCCTGCGGCGGGAGAAGCTGCCTCACGTGCCACTGCGGTTGTGACTTCGGCAATGTGGCGCGCCGTGAGGGCGGAGGGATTGTTGTCACCGGGGAATATCTTGCCGCACTGTGGCGGGATTTGCTTTAAATAAACATTGTATACCCCCCCCCAGATTTTTTGACGCCCAGGGCCAAATTCCAGAATACATGCCCGTCCACCAGGTGTGAGTACTCGCAGCATTTCCTTGAAAGCCTCTTCGCGCGGAAGGATATTTCTGATTCCAAAGGCGATGGTAATGCTGTCAACCGAGGCGTCAGGCAGGGGAAGATGTTTGGCATCGGCGCCCACAGGCAATATGGATATGAGGTTATTCCCGTGCAGTTTCTTTTTCCCCTGGTGCAGCATGGGAGGGCAAAAATCCATAGCAGGAACGCAGACATCTGGATAGCGTTTGCGCAGCGCAATCGCAACATCCAATGTGCCTGCGGCAAGATCCAGTATTGTGCCACGAGAGCCAGGGCGTGCCGCAATCGCAAGACGCTTTCTCCAATAGCGATCCATACCACAACTGAGAATCGTATTCAGGATGTCATACCAGGGCACAATGCGTTCAAACATGGATGTGACAGCCTGGCCATGATGTGTGGGGCTAGTCATGAATTGTTTTCGTCCTCAGTGTCAGAGTGAGAGATAGTTGCCAGAACAACCTGATAAATCATGGGAAACACTTCGGCGAAGTTACTTGGCGAAATGGTGCGAGCCTCAATAAATTTTGCTGCAAGCTCCTTGGTTACCTGTAACGCTTCTTTACGATCTTTATCCATGAGATCCTCAATAAGATAAAAAACCCGTCCCATGGGGAATGGCCGAACCCACCGCAGGTTTTGCCGGAACGGGTGAAAATAACGGGAACAGGTGAAGCCCCCGCCATTTTATTTTCATTTAAGGTAGTGCCTAAAGGCTATACAAAGGAAAACAGGCTTTACGGGAAAACCTGTTTGTCGTGCGCTCAGTTTATTTACCTTTGGAAAGCAGTTTGGCAATTTCTTCACGCAAAACATGAGCAGCCGCTTGCGTTGCCAGTGTTTCCACTTTTTGTTGGAAAGAACGTTCCATTTCCTCAAAGCGTTTTTCCAGGGTCTCCGAGCGTTCTTGCAAGTAGTTGCGATCTTTGCTCAGACCTGTTGCCAGTGAGTCAATACGATCTTCCATGGTATCGAACTTATCGTGAAGAGCTGATGTATCTCCTTCTCGTGAAGGACGCTCTTCCAAGCGGGCAATGCGTTCATAAACAGCACCTATTTCCTGGGAAATGCGCGTGGTGATTTCCTCGGCATTATCCTGCGGGCGTTCTTCGATGCGTGAAATGCGCCTGCTGATGATATTGAGCTGTTTTGTCAGGTTTTCAACGACGTGATCACTATCGCCACTGGGACGTTTTTCAAGGCGGTCAAGGCGATTACGAAGAGCGCTGAACTCTTCTTTAAAGTGTCCCTCTTCGATATGAGGACGTTCTTCTAATTGGAAAATGCGATTGTAGAGCGATTCTGTTTTTTGCGAAAAGCTCGTTTCAATACTTTCCATGCTGAGGGCTGGACGAGTTTCCAGTGATTCAAGACGTTTGGAAAGAGCTTGTACTTCTTTAGAAAGGAGATTGTCAGCATCTTTGCTTGTTGGGCTTTGCTGGATATCATCGACACGTTTGCGAAGAGCATTGAGCAAAGAAGCCAGGCTTTCTGTATGAGATTCGGTAGCATTCAGTTTTTCGGTGAGAGAGTCGACTCTTCTGAGTGATTTTGTCAGTCGATCAAGTGTTTCTTTTGTGGGTGAGGGGCGCTCTTGTAATTCTTCGATATTTTTTCGTAAGGTAGCTAGGAGGGCACCCTGGTCTTTTAGGAGGGCACCCTGATCTTTTGTAGACGTGCTGGAAGATTGAACTTTTTCGGAAAGAAGGGTGATTTCTTTAAGTGCAGCAGCCACTTGTTCGTTGGTAAGTGCCCCTTGTTTTTCTCCTGCCCGCGCAAGAGTTTTTTCCATAAGGCTAAAACGATCATCAAGAGTTGTCTGCATGGTATCCCACTGCTGCTTGATGTCGTCAAGAGTGCCGGAGGGCTGCTCCAGAAGGTCTATGCGTTTACGCAGTGCGAGCATTTCCTGGGGCACATTCAGGAAGAGATCTCCGTCTTCGGCATGGATTTGTTTTTCCAGCTGTGTGATACGGTCACGCACTTCCGCGAAGTCGCCTGAAAATTCTTTCTGAGACTCTTGCTTCAGTTTACGTGTCAGGCCTTCCAGTTGTGTAATGCGTTCGCGTACAGAAACAAGGTCTTGCTGAGTTGTTTGGATACGCTCTTTGTAGTCTGTGCGCGCTGAGGTTTCAAGTTGTGCGATGCGGTCACGCAAGGAGGCCAGCTTTTGAGGGATGGTGCCCCCATCTTTTTCATCTGCGCGTATCAAGGTTTCAAGCTGTGTGATACGGCTATGTACAGAAGAGAGCTTTTGAGGAAGGTTTTTAATTCCCGCACTTTCTTCAGAGCGTGCCTGCGTTTCAATATTGGTAAGACGCATTTGCAGGGAAGAGAGTAAAGAAGGCAGGTTGCCAGCAGGCTTGCCAGAAGAGAGCACACTTTCTTCAAGCATCTGCAAACGATTCCCCAGAGAAGAAAGAGCTTCTGGAGCGATGTTCATAGCTTCAGGATTGCTTGCCTGGAGCTGTTCTTCCATTTGTTGCAAACGCTTGTGGATCGATGAAAGTTCTTGTGAGGCATTATGTGCCAGTTCTTCATTGGCAGCACGCGCCAGCTTTTCCAGTTTTGCAATGCGCTCATGTACGGTGGAGAGTTCCTGTGACATGAGCTGCACCAGCTCTTCATTGGCAGCACGTGCCAGAGCTTCCAGTTGGATAATGCGGTCACGTACGGTGGCGAGCTCTTGGGGAATGCCGCGCACTATTTTTTCATTATCAGTTCTGGCCAGTGTTTCCAACTGTCCTATGCGGTCACGGAAAAGTGCTATTTCCTGTTCACTGCGCGCCAGCTTCGTTTTCAGTTCTTCCATGACAGAGGGCAGTCCTTCTTGCCGTGTGGCAGTGGAATGCTGTGAAGGAAGTATTGCCTCAGCGGAAGGTTTGGGAGTGGAAGCGGCAGGAGGCTGCTGTACTGGCGGCTCTTGAGCTTTAGCTGGAGGTATTGGTGCAGGTTTTGCGTTTGTTTTTTTCTGGGGAGCTGTTTTTTTCTCTGCTTCATTTTGGGCGAGCAGGTGGTCAAGCTCATTAAGGAGAGTGGCAGAGGCATCAGTATTGGGCTGTGCCGGACTGAGCGCAACATTTTTTTCTGCGGTCTTTGCGGTAGCCGGTGATGCTTTTGCTGTGACAGGCGCTGTTTTTGCTGTTGCACTCCCACTCGTATGACTTTCTAAAATGGTATCTAATTTCTCCAAAGGAGGAGGATTTTTCTTGGGCTGAGCAGAGGCTTTTGGAGGTGTTGTCAGAAGGGCTTTGTTTTTAGTGTCGTCAAGTTGGTCGTCAAGAAAAAGTCCGTCCAGACTGGCAAAAGCGGTATCGGTATTGTCGGCAAAGGGATCGCTGTCTTCAAGGTTATCCCAAGGATCTTTTTCACTTCCAGAAAGGGTATCAAAAGCATCCGCAGCATCAAACGCGTTGAAAGGACTGACAAGGGGCGAGGAGCCCAAAGGAGCCGTAGAAGGAGCGCTTGATGCCTGAGGGGCATTATCGGGATCGACGAGAGCCTGATAGCTTTCCTGCTTGGCGATAGTTTCGGCTGTTTCTTTTGATGCAGGAGTCTCTTTTTTCCCGGCTTGTGTGGCAGGGGTAGAGGAAGAACCGTCTTCAATCAGGTCGGCAGGACCAAAAATCTCCCCATACGGAGCAGGAAGGGGACGCGACTGCATGAACACGCCACGGCTGGGCTTTCTGGACAACATGGTGGAATCTTCCGTCCCCATCATTTCAACAGACTCATTTAGCAAAATCTCTTCAGATACGCAAATACATCATGGCGGGTTTAACAAATATTTCTGAAGACTTGGCTGTAATATGTGGAATACAGAACGTCAGAGGAGCGCATGTGCGCTCCTCTGAGAATATACTTTTTATGTAAAGAGACGAAGAATTACTTCGCAGGATGGCACTTGGAGCCTTTACATGCAGTCAGAGCTTTTTTCAATTCTGCATCGTCCTGTTTGTCTTTGATGGTTTCTATGTGGCAGGAAACGCATGAAGCATACTGCATATCCTTGGCATGCATGACACGGTAGTAGCCTTTTACGCTTTTGTCTTTGCGGTCAAAACTGTCATGACAGCCAGCGCTTGCACACTTGCCATAGTTTTCTTTGCCTTCCACTTTGTGATGGCAGCTACCACAGGCAATTTCCTTGTGGGTTGTGTGGTTGAACACGACAGGGTTTTTTGTATTTTTCATTTCGATGCCGTCAGCAGGAACGTCAGGTTGTTCTGCATAGGCAACTGCTGCAAACAGGAAAGCGCACAGCGCGAGCAAGGGGAGCAAAAACTTATTCATGGAACCTCCTATATATTGGCAGAAATGGCGCAGATGGTTGGTAACCTGCCACAGAGCGCGGCATTGCTCCTTTCCTGCTTTGGTTGCAATATTGCCAAAAAAACTCAAAAAGAAATGTTTTCAAAGAGCACTGTAGTATTACCGCTGGGATATGTGAGAATTTTTCTTTTACGGCATGCTCAATTCATGTAATGTTCTGTTTTGAGTTTCTTTTGTTATGCTGCCATAGTGTATTGTTTGAGCGCACAACAAGCATGTTTTTTATTGTTATAATATTACCGGAAAAGAAAAAACACATCTTCATACTGCGTCAGCCTAAGCTCAGTATAGTGGCGTGTC
>CAMTOM010000149.1 GCA_947074125.1 uncultured Desulfovibrionaceae bacterium | reverse complement strand
CTGATTGAGACGCACTCTGCACATTCCCTTGTGCATGAGCGGGTAACATAAACCCACAAACGAACAGCAACGCTACACCCAACCTTTGCAAACGGCTCACCATATCTAACACCCTATTTAGACGATATATAGCAAAGAAGTATAGCGTATATTTTGTGTGGATTGGATATATCACACGCAAGATAAGCAAAGCGATCGCTAAAACAAAAAGCCCTTGTACGAATACAGGGGCTTAAAATGTTTGGTTGCGGGGGCAGGATTTGAACCTACGACCTTCGGGTTATGAGCCCGACGAGCTACCGTGCTGCTCCACCCCGCGACACTGTTATATTGCTATGCCGAACGGCACCGCGAGAGGAGAACATATGCACAAAGCCATTCCTCGTCAACTATTATTTTCCGCCCATCAATTTTCTTTCGCCACTTCCTCGCACTCATCACCAAAGACGAAAAAGTATTACTCCGCAAGGATAGGGCGCCCTACCATATCAACCTTTCTCGCGTCACTGCAAACACAAAAAAGCACCACTCTGCAAAAATCACAACAACAGGCATTACCCACAGCACCAGAATCAATGATGCCGCATAAGGGTGGCGATGTTTTTTCCCTTCTAAAATTCTCGTGAATATCTACAGCTTTGAAATTCCCGCGAATATCCACAGTACCAGAGTCAGTGATGCCGCTTGCGGTGTCGCTGACATATTGGGGGTGCAGGGGATTCAATTCCCTGCCAGGGGGCTTGGGGGACAGCATCCACCAATTCTCTTCCTCCCCCGCTCTCCTCCATCACAAGCCCGCCACGCGCTTGGGCATGTCCAGACAGCGCATTGCCAGCAAGGCCAGCAAAGCCACGCCTGAGGGCAACACATCCTCATCAAAGTCAAAGCGGCTGGTGTGATGTCCTGAGGGATGACGGGCACCGAGCATCATATAGACGGACTCACCGCCTGCTTTTTCAACGGCATCCATAAGCCATGTAAAATCTTCTGAGGCCTGAAAGGATGCGGTATGGCGGATATGGGTGAATGTTCCCATGCTTCGGGCAGTGTTTTCCACGGCATCGGTCAGTTCTTTTCCAGACGCTGCGCCGGGGCAGTTCCCCAGCAAATGCACTTCGGCGGTGCAGCCCCACATGGCGGCAGCACTTTCTGCGATGCGGCGGACTTCTGCCATCATATATTCATTGGCGGCTGTGGTCAGTCCGCGTGTTTCGCCGCGCAACCATGCCTGTGCAGGAATGATATTGGGAGCGTCTCCGGCGCGCATTTGTCCAACGTTAATGCGGGTGAGGGCGTCACCATGTCGCGAAATGGCGTGCATTCCCTGCACGGCAACACAGGCAGCGAGCAGGGCATTACGCCCTTCTTGCGGCGCCATCCCTGCATGGGCAGCCCGCCCAGAGAAGATCACTTCAAAATTGCTTGTTGCCAGAATGGCATCGGTACCGCAAATAAGTTCTCCGCTTTGGCGTGCCTGAATGCCCAGATGCATTCCTATAAGATAGTCCACACCACGCACGGCTCCGGCGGCAAGCATGGGTTCTGCGCCCGTACCGCCTTCCTCGGCGGGTTGAAAAATCAGACGGATGCGACCGCGCCAGTGAGAGCGGGTCTGAGCGAGAAGACGCGCAACACCAAGCCCCAGAGCAACATGCCCATCATGACCACAGGCATGCATAAAGCCACTGCGACATGAAGCGAATCCCTCATGGTGCGGACGGTGACAGTCTTCGGCGCACTCTGTCAGCTCATTGCAATCCATATCAAAACGCAGCGCAACACATACTGGCTCGGAGGCTTCTGGTACAGCATCATCAAAAGAAGACATTTCTGCCCAAAGCCCTGTAAGACCATCGCTCATACGCGCAACCAGTGCGGCATCCGCGCCTTCAGCAATGGCGCGTGCGCGCTGTGCGGCACAGTTTTCGGCATCCAATATCAGACGACGCGCTTCAGGGGCTTGAGCTTCTGCCCCCATAATTACAGTATAGCCCAGAGCTTGAAGCTCCTGTATGACTATTGAGGCTGTGCGGTATTCTGTCCAGGCGGACTCTGGATGCGCGTGCAGATCCCGACGCCAGGTGCGTAATTGCCCTTCCAGTCTTTGAGCTTCCTCACGGATAGCTGCCGGATCAATGTTTTTTCTTTCATACTGCACACATATCCCCTTGGCAGATAATAACTTTTGCCGCAGTTCGTTCACAATTCCTTTCAGTGACACCATTTGCCAAACTGTCCTGTTCTTACTATACTTGAAAGAAGGTTCTTTTTCCAGCACCCCCTAACACCGGAGCCTTGAGGTATCCGGACTACCCTCTCTCTTTAGCAGGAATGCCACAATGCTCACTCTTGTTCTGGCTGTTATGTTCGCTCTGTGCATCTCCGCCGCCTGTTCTCTTGCAGAAACCGTGCTTTATTCCGTGCCGTGGTCACACATTGAAAAACTGCGTTCGCAAAAACGCCCAGCAGGCGAGCTGCTCTTCTCCATGCGCTCGAATGTTGACAAGCCTATTGCGGCAATACTCACACTCAATACCATTGCCAATACCGCTGGTTCGGCTGTTGCGGGGGCGGCATTCATCAATGTTTACGGGCCACAATACATGGCGGTATTTGCGGCAATCTTCACGGTGCTTGTGCTCACATTTGGCGAAATTATCCCCAAGACTGTCGGCGTTGCCTATGCGGCGCCGTGTTCTACCTTTTTGGTGCGCCCACTGGCTGTGCTGCTGATCGCATTCAAACCCATTATCTGGCTGACGGGTAAAATTACGCGACTGCTCACGCCCTCACATGGTACGACGCCGCAAGTCTCAGAAAATGATATTTTGGCAATTACCAGTCTGGGACGTCAGGCGGGACGTATTGCGCCTCAAGAAGAGCGCAGCATCGGCAATATTCTTTCGCTGGATCAAAAACATGTCTGGGATATTATGACGCCGCGCACAGTGGTGTTTTCCCTCTCCCAAACACTGACTGTTGCCGAAGCATGGGCTATGCCGGAATGCTGGCACTTCAGCCGCATTCCTGTGTATGATAAAGACAATGAAGATCTCGTTGGTGTGGTAGAATGGCGTACTATGGGGCGCTGTATGACGGAATCCCGACAGGATTCCCGCCTCTCCGAGATCATGCAGCCGCTGCACTTTGTACAGGAAAGCCTCACGCTCGACAGGCTTTTGCATGAATTACTCAATTCGCGCCTGCATCTCTTTGCTGTTGTTGATGAATACGGGGGGCTGTCTGGTGTTGTGAGCCTGGAAGACGTACTGGAAGAAATCTTGGGGAGCGAAATTGTAGACACCAATGATCCTGTTGCCAATCTGCGCGAACTCGCGCTGCAACGACAAAAAACAAAACATGAAAATACAAAATAATAATCATTGCTATCTTGTCAGGTGACTTGAAATATGGCACATATGAGAAAAATAAATACCGATTTATAAATGAGCCTTTCTGATCTGTGATTGCAGTCACTGCTTTTTCTGGCTCATGATATATTTTCAAATAACTTTCCTTCCAACCCCTAACGTTTTTTGAGGAACGTATGGCGAAAAAAAAGAATACCACACTCTATGTGGCTGCTTTTCTCCTCTTTCTGGGAGGCGTAGGCTATCTGGCTTATTCTGTCTTTACGGAAAACAGTATCTATTTTCTGCATGTCTCTGAAGCACTGGCCGCTCCTATAGAAAATCTTAACAATGCCAGACTGTTCGGCACGGTATCCAGCGAGGATCTGCATTCAGAAACGCCCAGCTCTGTCAGCTTTCGTCTGGAAGATAAAGAAGACAAGGCAAAAACCATTATGGTCAGCTTCAAAGGCACTATCCCCGATACCTTCAAGGCTGGGGCAGAAGTGATTATAGAAGGCTCCCTCACTGAAGAGAACCTTTTCACCGCAAAGACACTGATGACAAAGTGTCCTTCAAAGTATCAAAAAGAAAATCGGGACGGCTGATTGTTTCTCGCAACAGCTTATGCACACGCCATAGGATAGAACTTTTCCCTCCTGTGGCGTTTTTGCGCACCAATGCGCATTATCGTAATTTGTAACCATTTTGTCGCCCTGCAACATATTTCAAAAAGGATTTCCATGTATCTGTTCGCCTACTCTATGCAACAACTGGCGCTTTTCTGCGCTATAGGCAGCGTTTTTGTTGCCTCGCTGCAATTGTATCAGCAAAAAGATGCCGCATTGCGCGTTATCGAAATCGCGCAACATCTTGTCACGATCAGCCTGACACTGGCATCTGCCATGCTGTTGCATGCCCTGTTCTGGAATGACTTTTCTGTCGATTATGTTGCAAGCTATACAGATCGTATCCTGCCTGTCTTCTACCGCCTTACTGCCTTCTGGGCAGGTCAGGCCGGCTCATTGCTGTTCTGGGCTCTTTCCGTTTCCCTGTGCGGCAGCCTCTTTGCCCTCACGCCCACATACAAAAAAATCTCTCCCAGTACCCGTTTGTGGTTCTGGGTTTTCTTTGGCACAACCATGGCCTTTTTCAGCCTCCTGCTCACAAGCTGGAGCAATCCTTTCATCCTGCGCGCTGTTGCACCGGCAGATGGCAATGGACTGAATCCCCTACTGCAAAACCCCGGCATGATTTTTCACCCTCCCTTGCTTTTTCTTGGCTACGGGGGCTTTGTCATCCCCGGCTGTCTTGCTCTTGCGCAAAACCTCTCTGGAATGCGCAATCAGGAAGGCTCATGGACTGTTCTTGCACGCCCCATCACTCTACTCGCCTGGCTTTTTCTCACCGCTGGTATCATTATGGGCGCATGGTGGGCATATATGGAACGCGGCTGGGGAGGCTACTGGGCATGGGATCCGGTGGAAAATGCCTCCATTATCCCCTGGC
>CAMTOM010000148.1 GCA_947074125.1 uncultured Desulfovibrionaceae bacterium | reverse complement strand
ACAAGAAAGAGGACAATTTTGCGGGGGTGTGCCATCGCTGCCTCCCAGACAAATATCTGATCTTAACAGGCAAAAACAGGATACTGAATTGCAAAGCTTTACACATCTTCACTGATGCTTTTCGGCTGGTTTTCATTGTCACGAGCCGCAAGCGCATCAACAATATATGTGGCGACAGTTGCCATCTCTTCTTCTCTCATACCTCGTGTGGTAAGCGCAGCGGTACCGATGCGTACGCCAGAAGTGATGAAAGGAGAGCGCGTTTCAAAAGGAACGGTATTCTTGTTGACAGTAATCCCTGCGGCATCCAAAGCATGCTCGGCATCTTTGCCCGTGTATTCTTTTGCGCTCAAGTCTACAAGCATCAGATGGTTGTCAGTACCGCCCGAAACAAGAGAAAAACCCGCGTCAAGCAGGCAGCGTGCCAAAGTGGCAGCATTACTGACAACCTGCTTCTGGTAGGTGACAAATGAAGGACGGAGGGCTTCACCAAAGGCCACAGCTTTAGCTGCGATAACATGCATGAGAGGACCGCCCTGAATACCAGGGAAGATCTGGCTGTTAATGCTTTTGGCAAATTCTTCGCTGGAAAGTATCATGCCACCACGCGGACCACGCAAGGTTTTGTGGGTTGTTGTGGTTGTGATATGGGCATGTGGCAGGGGAGAGCTGTGTTGCCCCGCAGCGACAATACCAGCAATATGTGCCATGTCAACAATCAGTTTGGCTCCTACGCTGTCGGCAATGGCGCGGAAACGGGCAAAATCAATAGCACGGGGATACGCACTCGCACCAGCAACAATAGCGGCAGGCTTATGCTTTTCGGCAAGAAGAGCCAGCTCTTCATAGTCTATACAGCCTGTTTCTCTTTGGACACCGTAGGGAACCACGGTAAAAATACGTCCTGAGAAGTTGACAGGACTGCCGTGTGTCAGGTGTCCCCCATGAGAGAGATTCATGCCGAGAATGGTCTGTCCTGGCTCAATACAGGCAAAATAAGCTGCCATGTTGGCTTGAGAACCTGCATGGGGCTGGACATTGGCATAGGTACACTTGAAGAGTTCCTTGGCACGATCGACGGCAAGATTTTCTGCGATATCAACAAACTCGCAACCGCCATAATAGCGTTTTCCTGGATAACCTTCTGCGTACTTGTGGGTCATAATAGACCCTTGAGCCTGGCGGACGGCTGATGAAACAAAATTTTCCGAAGCAATGAGTTCGAGTTTGTTTATCTGGCGTTCGGACTCCAGGATAATAGCGTGGGCAAGTGCGGGGTCTTGCAGCAAAAGTTCATCCATAGTGCAGTGTCCTTTTATAACTGTTCGGGAGACGAAAAATGTCTCGCCTCCCGATGTATTGGATAACAGTTGAGAAAAGTGGAAAAGCAGGATTGCGAGGGAGTCTTAGAAAGATGCTCCACATGATATGATGCTTGCTCTTCTTAACCTTCCCAGCGCTTGAAGATAACGCTGGCATTTGTGCCGCCAAAACCAAAAGAATTACACATGGCATACTGACACTGACGGTGTTCAGAGCCATTGCTGACATAATCCAGATCACAATCTGGATCAGGATTGTCCAGGTTAATCGTGCCAGGAATAATGCCTTCATGCAATGCCAGTGCAGAGAAAACGCTTTCCACACCGCCAGCAGCCCCTAAGAGGTGTCCGGTCATGGATTTTGTGGCGGAGATTTTGATATGAGGGGCATGGCTGCCAAAAAGCTGTTTGATAGCTTTGGTTTCCGTAACATCATTCAAGAAAGTAGATGTCGCATGGGCATTGATATGGTCAATTGCCTCTGGCTGGAGTCCCGCGCTTTTGAGAGCACTGCGCATGGCTCTGGCCATGCCTTCTCCCGATTCATGGGGTGCTGTCATATGATAGGCGTCACATGAGGCGCCATAGCCCACAATTTCTGCATAGATTGTAGCGCCCCGTGCCTGAGCAGATTCCAGGCTTTCAAGCAAAAGCAAGCCCGCGCCTTCACCAATAACAAAACCGTCACGTTCCTTGTCAAAAGGACGGGATGCCTTTTGTGGGTGATCATTATTTTTTGTGGAAAGAGCCTTCAGGGCTGTGAAGCCCGCCACTCCAAGAGGAGTGATGGTAGCTTCCACACCACCAGTAATGACAGAAACACAGCGTCCCAGCAAAATTTCATTCCATGCACATCCGATGGCGTGCAAGGCTGAAGCGCAGGCTGTGGTCGTGATGATATTGGGACCTTTGGCTCCCGTGAAGATAGCCACCTGACCTGGTGCCATGTTTGATATCAACATGGGGATCATGAATGGTGAAATTTTTCCAGGGCCAGATGCCAGCAATTTTTCGTGGTAGACTTCAATAGTATGAAGACCCCCCAAACCAACGCCCATAATGACCCCGACGTCTTCCGCATTGTCTGGGGTGATTTGATAGGCAGCGTTTTCAAGAAGCATTTTGGCACCAGCCACAGCAAACTGCGAAAAACGATCCATGCGCTTTGTCTGCTTGAATGGCATAAAAGCTTCAGGATCAAAATTTTTGACTTCTCCGGCAATGCGAGAGTCATAGGCACTGGCGTCAAAAAGAGTAATGGGAGCAATGCCAGAATGGCCTGCCACCAAGTTATCCCATGTGGTTTTCAGATCATTTCCCAAAGGGGTCAGTGCTGAAAGACCGCTAACAACAACGCGCTTAAAATTCATGCCATGGCTCCTTCCATGTAGGAGGGAAGATGTTGTCTTCCCCCCTCAGTATATTCCAGACTTTGTATTGTATCCTAAAAGAAAAGTATCTTTTCAGTATATTGGACAGGAAAGGCTTGTTATACTGCCTGCAATAAGAGTTGCGACAACTCCTGAAGAGATAGCATTCTACTTGAAAAAAGCTGAGTCGAAGAAATTTCTTTCGCATACAGATGATGCTTGGGAAGCTCCTGTATCACAGCTCAAAGTCTTTACATTTCTCTAACTGTCTATCGATTTTTGATATAGTCGATGGCGTCCTGCACTTTCAGCATTTTCTGGGCGTCACCATCAGCAATTTCAATATCAAACTCTTCTTCCATTGCCATTACCAGTTCGGTAAGGTCAAGAGAATCAGCACCAAGATCTTCAACAAAAGAAGCTTCGGGCTTTACATCTTCGGCATTTACGCCAAGTTGATCAACAATGATTTTAGTTACTTTTGCTGCGACATCAGACATGGTATCCTCCAAAGTAGGTATTGTTTTCGTGTATTGTTTCGCGGAAATTCCGCTTTCATCTGCCAGTTAGCAATAAATGCCGCCATTAACGGCAAGAATCTGTCCCGTAATATATGCTGCCCTGTCAGAGGCCAAAAAAGCCACTGCATTGGCAACATCCTGCGCAGATCCCATACGCTTGAGAGGGATAGCCTCTTCATATGTTTTACGCACTTCTTCCGAAAGAGACGCGGTCATATCGGTTTCAATAAAGCCAGGAGCTACAGCATTCACAGTGATGGAGCGTGAAGCGAGCTCTTTTGCTGCGGATTTTGTCATACCCAGCAAACCAGCTTTTGCGGCAGTGTAGTTCATCTGTCCCGCATTTCCCATCTGACCGACAACGGAAGAAATATTGATGATGCGACCATGACGCTGGCGTGTCATGATTTTTGCAGCTTCACGCATGCAAATAAAAGCACCACGAAGATTGATTTGCAATACGGCATCGAAATCTTCGTCTTTCATGCGGACGAGGAAGCCGTCTTTAGTGATGCCAGCATTATTAACCAGGACAGCAAGATCCACTTTTTCCTTGATTTCTTCAGCAAAAAAGCGGGTAACAGCCTCAGCATTTCCCACATTAAGGGGAAAAGCTTTTGCCTGACCTCCCCTGGCTTGTATCTGTGCGGCAACGGCCTCAGCTTCCTGAGGTTTACTCACATAAGTCAGATATACCTGATAGCCATCCTGAGCGAGTGTTTCCGCGATAGCTTTCCCAATACCGCGCGATCCGCCAGTAACGAGAGCTGTGGAAGTAAGTGCTGTCATAAATAAATCCTGATAACGTTATGGGAAGGTTCTTTAAAACATTGCCCTGTTCTTTTCAAGCAGGGATTTTCTTCTAAGAGTGAAACTCCAGCAGACAGGCTCCCCAAGTCAGACCACCGCCAAAGCTGGTGCATAACACGCGACTGCCTTTGCCAAGGAGATTGCGCGTACGCGCATCTGCCAAAGCAAGAGGAACAGAAGCCGAGGAGGTATTGCCATAACGGGCAACATTGGCAAAAACATGTGAGGTATTAATACCAAGACGATCCCCCACAGCCTCAATGATGCGCATATTGGCCTGATGCGGTACAAGCAGGTCAACGTCAGCAATATCCATACCTTTACGTCGCAGTACTTCCTGACAGGCTGCTGTCATGTTGCGTACTGCATGCTTGAAGACTTCACGTCCCTGCATGGTGAGGTAAAAACTTTCATCCACAGGAAGTCCGGTAGTATAGGCACGTTCTGTACCGCCACCAATACGGATCAAATGTTGCAATGAACCATCGCTGCTGCACAGTGCTTCTTCCGGGCTGGCAAGAATATTTTCCTTTTGTGCGGTAATGATACAGGCTCCGGCACCATCGCCAAAGAGCACACATGTACTGCGGTCTGTCCAGTTGACACTATGAGTCAGCACTTCAGCACAACCAAAAAGAATTTTAGCATTGGGGTTGAGGCTCAAAATGCTCTGACACAGGGACAGACCATAAATATCACCGTAACAGGCAGTATTGCAGTCAAAAGTCATACCACCGGCAACCCCAAGCTTGCCAGCAAGAATCCCGGCAGTTGAGGCGAAGAGTTTTTCAGGAGTACAGGTGGTGGTTAGAATGTGGGTGAGCCCAGCCCCTTCCGTGTTTGC
>CAMTOM010000147.1 GCA_947074125.1 uncultured Desulfovibrionaceae bacterium | reverse complement strand
GGTAGGGGAATACGCTTCGCTTTGTATGTGAGATATTGAATCCCACTGGTTCCCAGTAAAATTTACCTTTCCAAATAAACCTTCGGTCTTTATTGTTGGAGTCTCATGTGGAACCCGTCATACGGCTTTGATAGATGACAAAGGTGTTTTGTATACGTGTGGTGCAGGTGATGCAGGACAATTAGGGATCAATTCGCGGACTAAGCAAATAGTACCTATAGAAGTTAAAGGAATACCCGAACCTATTGAATGTGTCAAATGCGGGGTATTTCACACATTAACGTTGACGAAGACAAAGAAGTTGTATACAATGGGAGGGAACACGCCTGGTGAGCAAGAGACAGGGAATATAAGGAGAAGTACTACATCAGGAGAAATGAAGAAAAATGAAAAATGATAGAAATGAATCGAGATGAATGGACACAAAACAAAGGACAGTTAGACGAAGCAGGTCAGCGAGATTGGCGAGAACATCCATCCCTAGCAGCACATGCCTGTCTTTTAAAAGGCGGGAATAAATATCATATGAGCGCTCACCACGCCCAGTAGCTTCCACAACAATAGGTACCAACATGTTCTATCCTCAAATCAGGCACATGCCTGCAAAAGTAAAAGCGCTTCCACTCCCCCATATATCGGCACAGAACACCGAAACTTCAGGCAAGAAGTAGAAGCGCGAGATATTAAGCAGTTGCAGATGTCGCTTTTTCGTCTTTCTCGTCAGATGTTTTTTCCTTGGGTTCCACTTCTGTCACCTTGGCTTTAGCATAGATAAGATCCATAGCCTTATCTGCCAACATACGATCCCGAAGTGTAAACATCATTCCAGAACGCTCATACGCATCGCGCACAGACTTGAAATCTTCACCACTACGCTGGCACATCTGGAAAAGAGAGGTGTTCACTTCATGATCACTGACTTCCAAGCCTTCTTTCTTGGCTACACACATCAGGAAAACCTGAGCGCGGGCAATGGCTTCTGCCTCAGGACGCACTTCTTCACGAAGCTCTTCTTCTTTTTTACCCAGACTCTCCAGGCTTTTCCCCTGACGCTCAAGACGCGTGCGCATATCCGCCAGCAATGTACGAACCTGCACATCCATCATGCTGTCAGGAATCACAAAATCAACCATCTTCAAAAGCCTGTCCAGCAATTCTTTCTGGGCAGCACCCTTATTCAGCTTTTCTCTGCTGCTCCGATACGATTCTGTGATGGCTTCACGCATCTTGTCTACAGATTCAAAACCCATGCTTTTGGCAAGATCATCGGTTAACTCTGGAAGTTTGCGCTCTTTAATCGCATGTACCTTCACCTTCATGGTTACCGTACGACCAGCAAGATCCTGTGCGAGAAAATCTGCGGGGAAAGAAACTTTTTCCTCACGCTCCTCACCACAAGGCACTGTCTTCACCAGCGCTTCAAAATCTTCAAGAGCCTGTCCCTCACCAAGAGCCATATCAAAGCCGCTGGCTTCTATGCCCTCAAGAGGTTCTCCATTTTCATCATAGGCTGTAAAATCAAGATTGGCTATCTGACCATCTTTTGCAGGGCCAGCGCCATCAGCAACGACCAATTCAGCCTTGTCACGACGAATACGATCAATGACTTCAGAAATTTCATTTTCGAGAACAAGCGCTTTTTCCTGCTCTACATCCAATCCCTCATATGGAGGCAAGTCCACTGCGGGTAGCACATCATAGGTAATACTGTAAACATACTGCACACCACGCGCAATCGCCGGCTCACCATCAAAGTCAATACCGGAAAGAGGACTTTCCTTCAGCTCCTGCATGACTTCATTGATGTGTACATTCACAAGATCCTGCTGCGCTTCCTGATAGATCTTTTCCTGAAAACGCTTTTCCACAACAGAGGGCGGAACCTTCCCCTTACGAAAACCATCTATCTGCACAGAGGTACGATACAGGGCAACCGTAGCCATGATGGAGGCTTCCACTTCTTTAGGATCAACGGTAATGGTGACCTTCTTACGTACAGGAGAAATTTCTTCTACGGTATATTCCACATGGGGCTCCTTTTCTGAACTTGATTGGTGCGAAAGGGGGGAGTTGAACCCCCACGGGGCAACCCGCTGGATTCTAAGTCCAGTGCGTCTACCAATTCCGCCACTTTCGCAAGCAAAAATTTCTAGCACAGCGCTACCGAAAGCGCAAGACAAAGCAGGGGAAGAGGTGATTTTTCAAAGCAACCAAAAGCGTCTCATTACATCTTTGACGAAACAGTCCAGAAAAATAACTACTCTTTTTTTCATAAACCTTGCTTTCAGGAAAGCCAGAGCATCCTGCCGTCTTCTCGAGGCGCGAGAACTTCCCCTATACACACAGCAAGGTCACCTGCTTCTTCCAAAAAAGCCTTTACATCATCATACTTTACCGCAGGTACTGCCAGCAATAAGCCGCCCGAAGTCTGCACGTCAAACACAAGACTCTCGCGCTCACGGCTGACATTCGCCTCTTTCAATGTGCGGCATCCCCAATGCTCACGGTTCGCATGGCTTGATGCAGGAATAAGACCGTCACGCACATACGCTTCAGCCTGTGAAAACAAAGGAAGAGCTGCCGTCTCCACACGCACACACACTCCCGAAGCCTGCGCCATCTCCAAGGCATGCCCCCCCAAACCAAAACCCGTTATATCCGTTGCCGCACGCAATCCATACTCACGAATAGCACGTGCACCATGCAGATTCAGACGTCCACACCATCGAACAAGCTCGCTTTCAGCCTGCTGCCAGTTATCCCACTCAGCCTTAACCCCCGTAGCCACAATACCTGTTCCAAGTGGCTTGGTCAGCACAAGAAGATCCCCAGGCGAGAGAGCGTCATTGACCGCAATATGTGAAGGATCAATAATACCTGTCACCGCAAGCCCGTACTTCAATTCCTCATCCTGAACGGTGTGCCCGCCAACCAGTGTCGTACCAGACTCCGTCAGAGCATCCAGCCCGCCACGAAGAATTTCCTGAAGCGTATTCTGCCCCTCCTCTTCCAGCAATGAACTGGGAAAACAGGCAATATTCATGGCACACCACGGCTCGCCGCCCAAGGCATATACGTCAGAAAGGGCATTGGCCACAGCAATGCGCCCAAAGAGAAAAGGATCATTCACCAGTGGCGTCAAAATATCCACAGTCTGAACAATGGCTTTCCCCGAAGGTATCGAAACCACAGCAGCATCTTCATTCCGTGCCCGCCCTGCAATCACTCTAGATTCTAAAGCTGTGGGGAGCACAAGACCACCAAGCAGACGCTCCAGTCCCGCTGGAGCTACTTTTGCCGCTCAGCCCGCAGCCTTTACCCTGGATAGCAGATACATGAGCACTCCTTTTCGTAAGAAAAAAATAGGGCAGAAAGATCCCTTCCGCCCTATTCACTCCAAGCATCATAAGCATTAACACAATCTGTCGTAAACATGGCACTCACAGTAAAAGAGTTTTCTGCAAGCATGTGTCCATATAAACTGATTTCAAGCTAAAAAGTATACATTTTTGCAGCCAACTAGTTCTGTGGAGGCCACTCTGAAGGAATTTTCTTGGTACCATCACGTAACTTGTCCACACAATATTTCTGTGCCTGTTCCCGCACAACCTGCTCAGCACTGAACAATTGCGGCAAGGCGATATATTTGGCAGGAGGCACCTGAACTCCTTTTTGGGGAGCTGGCACATCCATAAGAACCGCACCGTTCACAGTCAAAATAAAAGGCTCAAAAACACCCTGAACTTCTTCCTGTACACGTTTGGCAGCAGCATCATTCTGCACAAAAAATAGCATAAAAGCCTGCTTTCCCGCATCCTCCGGATCGGGCTCCAATTGCGCTACCTGAAGATATTCGACATCATTACAGGAAAGGCTGATTTCCCTTTTTCCTTTTTCTGCTGCCTGAGCAGAAAAAGGCAGCGCAGCAAACAGGCCACACAGTAAAGAAAGAACAATGATACGCATATACCCTCCTAGAGCATAATAGCTTTTATATAATTACCCTTTTTCAGATACAACAGAGCTTGCCCCATGCAACACCTGTTTCTCAGCGGCAATAAAAAAACATCATAAAAAAGAAAATACAAAAAAAAGGGCACTCGGAGAGTACCCTCTTTCTTTCACAAAGTGAAGTGAGAATATTTCGCTTGAAAAAAAGCGATTTAGGCGGATTCTGTTGCCTGCGCGTCAGCAGAGGCATTTGGAGTGTCTGCGGTAGATGGTGCAAGCTGTGCGCTCCGCGTGAGCTCAATAATGGCCATAGGCGCATTATCACCACGACGGGGAGCCGCCATCTTCAAGACACGGGTATATCCACCAGGCACACCCGCAAAGCGAGGGCCAATCTCGTCAAAAAGATGCTTCACCAAAGTACGGTCACAAAGAACACGGTTTGCCAAACGACGTGAATGCACATCATTGCGCAAAGCCAAAGTAATTAAAGGCTCCACCACACGACGCAATTCCTTCGCTTTCATCTCTGTTGTACGAATCCGGCCATGAGCGAGCAGCGCTTTGGCAAGATTGGCCAACAAAGCTTTACGATGCGAGGGAGTCCGTGACAGTTTTCTGCCAGAGTTGCTATGCCTCATTTTGCTGCTTCCTCTTCCATTCCTGGTATTTCTTTTCAAAACCATCAATCTTCATACCAAAATCAAGTCCCATACTGAGCAGCACGCTCTTGATTTCATCTAAAGACTTGCGTCCAAAATTTTTGGTTTTGAGCATTTCACTTTCAGGGCGCTGTCCCAGCTCTCCCACAAGGGCGATATTGGCACTGCGCAAACAGTTCTGTGCACGGACGGAAAGCTCCAGATCATCAATATTCGTAAACAGCTTTTCATTCAACTCGCCACGATCAGCGCTACCCGAATCAGCATCTCCTGCAATGCATTCATCGAAGTTTATGAACACTGACACTTGCTCCTTATT
>CAMTOM010000146.1 GCA_947074125.1 uncultured Desulfovibrionaceae bacterium | reverse complement strand
CAAAAAAGACATGCGATAACACATGCCTTGTTCTTGTCTGTTTTCCAGTCTCAAAGCACCAGAATCACCGCCACTGTATAATCACATCATGGCAATGAAAAATTTACTCACTTTGCAAAAGCCAGTCCCTCCCTTTCTGGGCTGCTCCCCAAAGCCCCGCATCCGGATCGCACATATGCCAAAGCGGCATAGTCTGCAATAACGTATCATATGGCGAAGGCATATCGATAAATGTCGCATAAAAAGCAGGGTGTTCCAGAATAGCAGGCGTTTTGGCAACCAACCCTCCTGTTACAACCAGACCGGCATCAGACAGACAACGAAAGACAAACTCCCGACACGCACTCCCGTAGCAGCGCGCAAAAGAAGCGCGCGTCGCACGTTGGGCAAATCCTTCACGACGTGTGAAGACTTCCGGCTCCACCTCCTCACCTGTGAGGAAAGCGTGTATATGGGCAAGCCCCGAACCAGACAGCACATCTTCTACCTGCACCTCACGTCCTTTACGTTCACGTATATACTGTGACAGCTGCCATTCTTCCTCAGATTGTGGCGCAAATGCCGCATGGCCTCCCTCAGAGGGCAGCACATCATACCCCTCCCCCTGCCGTTCACGGATAAGAGAAGCCTGCCCCAGACCTGTGCCTGCTCCAATAATCCCCCCAAGCACACGCCCACATGCAGTAACAGAAGCGGGCAGCGATGATGGCCTTGCAAACATCGGCGCGCCACCAAGCAAACGCGCTCCCTCAAAACAGGATGTCATACATGCTCGTGCTTGTGCCTCGAAATCGTTAATCACCACAATCGGGCATGGCGCACATATCTGGCGAACAGCATCACAATCCAAATCATAAGGAAGGTTGGTCAGGGCAATGTGTTTGTGCTGCTTCTTTCCAGACGGTACACGACCAGCAACAGCCAGGACGAACACAGCGCATGTTTCAGGCAATATTTCTGCCTGTTCGCGAAGAAGCTGCAAGACAGTCTGAAAATTTTTTTCACGACTCGGAAAAGCAACTTTCTTGCAAATACGCATAGCGTTCATATCAAATACGGCAAATCGTGCATAGGTTCCCCCAATATCTGCTGCAAGAACATGTGTCATAGGCGTAATTCTCCATACAAGTATCATTAGATTTTAACGTTTATGCAATATTACCTAGTACGCCATACGGATTTATTTCTCATGAAATCCCCTCGCTACATTCTTTACAATTTCCTCAAAAATGCTTATCTGTACAGTAAGCACTTCTCATACTATTATGATACATTGTCGCAGAGGAATTTTGCCCCCTGTGTTTTTTCTACGCGCATAACCCCAAGCCCCTGAGAGCATCGTATGGAATTTATCTTTGACAAACCATCCTGTCAAAACCTCCGCAAGGCTATTCGGAAAGAATGGCTCTTAACCAATGGCCGTGGTGACTATGCGTCCGGAACAGTTCCAGGATGCAATACGCGCAAATACCATGGTATGCTTGTCGCAAATATCCCCAGTCCTGCGGGGCGCTATGTGCTGCTTTCCACTCTTGAGGAGTCCATTTTGGGCGCAGAAAAAGAATTTTTCTTTTCCTGCCGCAAGCATCCAGGCCTCTACTATCCACGAGGCCATGAACTCCTTGAATATGTGGAGGTCAATGACAATCCTCTGTTCCGCTACCGCATTGGAAATGTCACTTTTACCCGTGAACTCCTCTTGCTCCATAACCGCGCTGCTGTTATTATTCGATATAATATCAGCACAGAAGATGAAATCCCCCCACTTTCCCTGTGTATCAAACCACAACTTGCCTACAGACACTTTCATCAGCTCACCCGCGCTAACGAATATCTCCAAACATCCGTTACACTTACAGAGAACGGTTTTCAGATAACCCCCTACCCTAACCTCCCCACACTCCATATGGCTGCAAGCACACCACAAGCAAACTTTACACCAGAGGCGAACTGGTGCCGCAATGTGGACTATATTGTGGAAGAAGAACGAGGCTTTCCCGCTCAGGAAGACCTTTTCATACCTGGTTCATTCCATATTCCCCTGACACCCAATGTGCCTGTCTATCTTGCTGCGGCTACGGATCCCCTTGACAACCACCTTGAAGCCCTCTGGTTCAAGGAGAAATTCGCCCACACGTCTCTTCTGCCCAAAAATGGCGGACTCATGGCGCATTTGCGTCGCGAGGGAACACATTTTCTGGTTTCCATGCCCTGTCTTGACAGCGACGGGCAACACGATGCCCCCCAGACAGCAGACAGCACAAAAATAGCGCAAATAGAAGAAATTCCTGCTGTCATTGCGGGCTATCAATGGTTTGATACCTGGGGACGTGACACACTCATTGCCCTGCCAGGACTCACCTTTGCTGCCAGTCGCCCTCACAGGGGTGAGGTGACATTGCGCGCTGTCAGTGAAGCTGTCAAAGACGGACTCGTTCCCAATCTCTTTCGCATGGGCGACCAAAAGGCCGCATACAACTCTGTGGACGCGTCATTGTGGTATGTCTGGGCAGTACAGCAAATGGAATTCTGGCTGCCAGAAAAAGAAGAACTTTTACGCGACATCTGCTGGCCCACAATCAAAAGCATTATTGCCGCCTTCAAAAAAGGAATACAGCATAATGGCGAGCCCATTATGTTTGTGGATGAAGAGCTCCTGCTGCACGCAGGCAACGAACAAACCCAGTTAACGTGGATGGATGCCCAGGCCAATGGACGTCCTGTCACGCCCCGTCATGGCTGTCCTGTAGAAATCAACGCGCTATGGTACAATGCTCTGGCATATGCCAATGATCTGGCACACAGATATGGCGAAGCGCACCTCTATGATCCACAAGCCCTCAAACAGCTCCGCCAGACATTTTTCAAGTATTTTTGGGTTCCCACACAAGGCGGCTATCTGGGTGATGTCTGGCGCGATGGCATGCTTGATGCGAGCATCCGCCCCAACCAGATTTTTGCTGTATCCCTGCCGTATACAATACTTGATATGGAAGAGCATCCTTGCGTTGTGGAATGTGTGCGCAACAATCTTCTCACCCCTTATGGCCTTCGTACGCTTTCTCCAGGTTCGCCTGCCTATTGTGGTCATTATGAAGGCGCACCGGATGCCCGTGATGCCGCGTACCATCAAGGCACTGTCTGGCCGTGGCTGTTGGGAGCCTATGGGGAAGCGCTGCTCAAAACAGCCTGGGATACCGAAGGAGCAGTACATTCACTTCTGGATACCCTGACCCCTCTTTTCACAACACACATTACCGATGCGGGTTTACGTTCGATTTCAGAGATTTTTGACGGCAACATGCCACACCTGCCCAATGGTTGCATTGCTCAGGCATGGAGTGTTGCGGAGTGTCATCGTCTGTTGCGTCTCCTGGAACACGCGGCTCCAGAAACCTATGCTTCATGGGAAGCCAAGACAGAGTGGAGGTAGTATGCGCGTACTGATGTTTGGTTGGGAATTTCCTCCTCATATCAGTGGTGGACTGGGAACAGCCTGTCACGGCATTACACAGGCACTTGCCCGCCATGGCATTGAAACCGTTTTCATGGTACCACAC
Organism: uncultured Desulfovibrionaceae bacterium; assembly: GCA_947074125.1. Lineage (GTDB taxonomy): Bacteria > Desulfobacterota > Desulfovibrionia > Desulfovibrionales > Desulfovibrionaceae > JAQVCS01. The sequence continues at coordinate 1,380 of CAMTOM010000146.1, read as the reverse complement.
ATCAAGGGAAGCGGTCAGGGCATGGACAGCCATCTCCGCCTTCTTTCAGCTTCCGGCACAACTATGGAAAGCACGACTGCCCGTCGTATCCTGCGTACCAATCAGAAGGTCTGGAAGCGCAATATTGCCATACGCCATGTGGAATCCCGCCTTTTCCCTTACGCAACAGAACAAAGTTTCGCTTTTCAGCAACACCAGATACACGGAGCACAAGAAAGCAATACCATTGTTACTGACTATGAAAACCAGTCACAAACCATAACACTCCACGGAGAATACGGGCACGACCTTATACAGGAAGTCTATCGTTACGGACAGGCTGCCGCAGCCATGGCATTGCAAGAATATGGAGGCAAAAACTTTGATGTCATCCATATGCACGACTGGATGACCTATCCTGCGGGCATGCTCGTGAAAGAGCTGACCAGCAAACCTCTTATCGCGCATTTACACTCCACCGAATATGATCGCAGCGGCGAGCATATCAACCCAGAAGTCGCTGCCATTGAAAAGGCAGGGCTCCTTGCGGCGGACATCGTTATTGCCGTCAGCCACCTCACGCGCAATATCGCCATTACACGCTATGGCGTCCCCAAAGAGCGCGTTGTTGTTGTGCATAATGCGGTATCCCGCCGCCAGGCAATACAGCAGTATCAGCCCACCCCTCTCTGCCAAAAAGAAAAACGGGTACTGTTTATGGGACGTGTCACGTTCCAGAAAGGGCCAGACTATTTTGTGGAAGCCGCTCACCTTGTTCACCAGCGCATGCCCAATGTTCGTTTTGTCATGGCTGGCAGCGGTGATATGCTCAGCCGCATGGTACGGCGCGTAGGACAGTTGCGCATGGGCAGTCACTTTCATTTCCCTGGCTTCATGCGTGGCAAGGATGTAGATCGCATGTACGCCGTCAGTGATCTGTATGTGATGCCTTCTGTTTCCGAGCCTTTTGGCATCGCGCCACTGGAAGCCATTTTGTATGATGTGCCCGTGTTGCTTTCAAATCAGTCAGGAGTCTCCGAAGTCTTGCGCAATGCGCTGAAAGTTGATTTCTGGGACACCAGGGAAATGGCCAATAAAATATGTGCTGTACTCTCATACCCACGTCTTGCCGCAGAGATGATTAAAAACTGTCGGGAGGAACTGAAGACAATTACTTGGGACAGAGCTGCCAGCGAAGTTATTACGACGTATAACACGATCTGTCATGCAGGAGGCTAACAGCCATGCCAGCTATTTGTTTTTATTTTCAGGTACACCAGCCCTATCGATTACGCCACTACACGGTGTTTGATATTGGGGGCAATCCTTTTTATGAAGACGGCGATGCCAATGCCGCAATCATGCACAAGGTTTCCCGCAAATGCTATCTCCCCATGAATG
>CAMTOM010000145.1 GCA_947074125.1 uncultured Desulfovibrionaceae bacterium | reverse complement strand
TTGTGTTGTTTTACTCAAGCGAAAGACGGAATACTAAATTTCAGAATGTGACTGGAGTTCAGACGTGTGCGCGTCCGATGCAGAAAAATCCTGTATGGGAGAAAGCTGTAGGCAGGCTTTTTATGGCTTTTCGCGGCGATGGGCTTGTGGGGCGCATTACTGCTGTTAATGATGAGAACTAAAATGTCTATGCGAAACAGCGTTGTGGCGCATGGGGTTTTTTTGAATGCCGTGAAGAGCAGGAAGCCGCCTTTGCCCTGTTTGCGGCAGCAGAGGCATGGCTGAAAGCTGAGGGAATGACCTATATGCGTGGCCCCTTAAGCCCATCCACAAATTACACATGTGGTGTGCTTGTGAAGGGTTTTGAGGAAGCGCCAGCAGTCATGATGCCCTGGAATCCGCCATACTATCCCGCATTTATGGAACAGTGGGGAATGCGCAAAGAAATGGATCTCTTTGCCTATACCATTGAAAAAGAAACACTTTCGCTCCCCGACTGGCTCAAAGAGCAAATCGCGATTGCGAAGCAGCAGGCTTTGTTCACATGCCGCAGAAGCAGCCGAAAGACACTTGAGGAAGATATTCGCGCAATGTTGCGCATTTATGGGGAAAGCTGGTCAAAAAACTGGGGATTCACACCTCTGAGCGACAAAGAAGCAGCTCTTTATGTCAAGGAATTGAAAGGTGTGCTGGATCCTGATTTTTTCGTGCTCTTTTTTCGCGACAAGGAACCCGTTGCGGGCATGGTCGCACTGCCTAATTTGAATCCTCTTCTGAAGCGTATCAATGGGCATCTGGGGGTGTCTGCATTATGGCATTATATACGCCTGCGCCGGACAATACGCGAACAGTACCGCATAATGCTTTTCGGGATTCGTGAAGAATATCGTCTCATGGGACTTCCCTTCCTCTTATTGGATCATATGCTTGAGACCGCACAGCGCCGTTCGGAATTTCGCAGTATAGAAGGTTCATGGCTGCTGGAAGACAATGCGCCCATCTGCGAACTGTTGGAAGATTTCTGCGGGCGCATCACCAAACGCTATCGCATCTATCGCAAGGAGCTTTCGTAAGATATGGATTTTGAACATTTGCGTGGCCGCCGTGTTTTTGTCACAGGGGGAACTGGTTTTGTCGGGCGGCACTTGTTGCCGCGTTTAGTGGAAGCTGGGGCTGAAGTCTCATGTTTGGTACGTCCCACATCGCGCAGGGATATGCTCCCCGCAGATGTGCGACCCGTGCAGGCGGATTTGCATTCTGGTGAAGGATTGTCAGCCGCATTGGCAGGGCAGGATATGTGTGTGCATATGGCAGCACTCCTGTTTGGCACTTCCTGGCAGGAATATTTGCGCGCAAACATCCTGGCGGCACGTATATTGGGCAGGAGTATAGCGCAAAGTGATGTGCAGCGTTGCCTCCTGCTTTCCAGTCTGGCAGCAGCAGGGCCTTCAGGGCACGCACCAGGCAAAACAGAGGCAGAACCGCCAGCACCCGTATCCGCCTATGGCTGGTCAAAGCTGGTGGGCGAAGAGGCAATGGGACGCCTTTTAGGAGAGCGTTTGGTGATTGTGCGCCCTCCCATCATTTATGGCTCTGGTGATAAAGGCCTGCTTCCCTGTTTTCAGGGGGCTGCCCGTGGGCTTGCCGTAACGCCAGGATTGTTGCGCGAATTTCCCGTATCAGTTGTGCATGTGCATGATGTTGCGCAAGCCATCTGTCGCGCCCTTTCCCCTGAAGCAAGGGGAACGTATCACATTAACGATGGCGCAGAACACACAATGACAAGCTTCAGTCGCGCTATGGGTAAGGCGCTGGGGCGCAACGTGCGGGTTGCGCATCTTCCTTTGCCGCTGATGGCAGTGACCGCAGCCATTTCGGGATTTTTCGGGCGCTGGGCAAAACGTCCCCCTTCATGGAATTACGACAAGTACAGAGAATCCAGCGCCGTGGGCTGGCTGTGTGATTGTTCCCGTATCCGGCAGGATCTTGCCTATGTCCCCCACGTTTCGCTCGAATCTGGCATGGCTGAAGCCGTTGAAGGCTATCGGCGTGAGGGGTGGCTTTCATGAAAATTACTGTACAGGAGCTTTCCAAAGCCTTTGGGGGGCTGTGTATTTTCAACTCTTTTTCCATGGAAGTTGAGTCTGGCGTTCGGCGGTGCGGTTGCGGGCCAAACGGTACTGGCAAATCAACTTTTTTGCGCATGATCGCAGGAAAAGAAGTACCGGACGGCGGCAGAATATTGCTGCCTCGTGGCTGTCGCCTTGGCTATGTCGAACAGGAGCTGGACGAAACAGCCCTCAATACGCCTTTGCTGACCTTTGTGCAGGATGTCCTGCATGACTGGAATGACTTCTGGGCACAATGGGAAGAAGCCGCTTCCGCTGGCGATGAAGCCCAACTCGCGACCTTGATGCACCGTCAGGCAGAGCTGGAGGCTATTTATGGCTACAATCCCGAACAGCGAGCCAAGAGCGTGCTGTCTGGTCTGGGATTTTCAGAAAGAAAATGGCATCTGCCGCTCAACAGACTTTCTGGAGGATGGCGGGAACGTGCCAAACTCGCACGCGTCCTGACAGCCGGAGCAGACGTTCTGCTTCTGGATGAACCCACAAACCATCTCGACATTGAAGCGGTAGAGTGGCTGGAAAACTTTTTGCTGGATTTCAGGGGAGCCTTGATCTTCGTCGCGCATGATCGCGTTTTTATGGATAATGTGGGTACACATGTGCTCTACTTTGGCCTTTCAAAGCCCGTGTTCCGCAAGGCAACCTATTCCCAATTCCTCACCCTTCAGGAAGAATACGAAAACCAGAGAGAGCGCGAAGCCAAAGCGCTCCAGGAAGATCTTGCGCGAAAAATGGCCTTCGTAGAGCGTTTTCGCGCAAAAGCGACGAAAGCCCGTCAGGCAGGCTCCCGACAAAAAATGGCAAAGAAGCTGGAAAAAGAGCTTGAAGACTATCGTCCCGAAGCCAAACGTAAAGAATTGCGCTTCTCCTGGCCAGAACCAGCCCGCACAGAAAAGGTTGTTCTGACTGTTGCAGATCTGGCATTTCGCTTTCCCGATGGCGTGAGTATGTGGCCTCCGCTTACCTTTACCCTGTTTCGTGGGCAAAAAGTGGCGTTGGTAGGTCCCAATGGTTGTGGTAAGTCAACACTGCTCAAGATTCTGACAGGTCAGAAAGAAAAAAGTGGCGGTTCACAGACCTCAGGCTCACTCGTGCGCATGGCCTTTTTTAGCCAGCACCAACTGGAGATCCTGCGTGCTGAAGGCACCGTCCTGGGAGAAATCCGCCGTCTGTCCGATCCCCGCACCACAGAAGAAGAGCTTATGAGTGTGCTCGGCTTGTTCCTTCTGGGCGAATCCTTTTTTGATCGTCAGGTAGCCTCTCTGTCAGGAGGAGAAAAAAGCCGTCTCGTCCTGGCAACACTCTTCCTCTCGCGTTCCAATTTTCTGGTTTTGGATGAACCCACAAACCATCTTGACTTGGAAAGTCGTGAAGCGCTGATTGCCGCGCTGGAAGCCTTTGAAGGCACCTTGCTTGTTGTTGCGCATGACCGCTGGTTGCTGTCATCCATTGAGGCAGAAGCATGGGCACTCTCAGAAAGTGGCATTACTGTTTACGAAACTTTTGAAGCCTATGATGCCATCCGCCGTTCAAAAGCTGTTATCTGCGCTCCGGAAGGGCAGTCCAATACGGGAGCAAATGAAGCTGCGGAAAAAGATGCTTCAGGGCGCCAGGCCCTCTCACGCGATGAGCAAAAGCGTCTCAAGCGCGAACAGGCCGAACAACGCAACGCGCTCCACAGAGAATTAAAACCCCTTCAAGCAGAATACCAAAAATGGGAAGAGCGTCTGGAAAAAGCCATGACAGAACAATCTGCCACAGAAACACAGCTTGCCGATGGCGCCGTGTACGCAGATTCTCAACGCGCTTCGGAACTCCTGAAGCGATTCGGAGAACTGCGTAGCGAAGTTGATAACATTATGGAAAAAATGGCCGAACTTGAAGAGCGTATGGCTCCCCTTGAAGCGCAAAAAGCGGCTCTAAGCAGCGATTAGGAGGCATTATGCGAATGCTGGACGTTGTAGCAGGAGTGCTATGGCGAGATGGTAAATATCTTGCCGTACGTCGCCCCATAGGCAAACCTCTCGAAGGCTGGTGGGAATTTCCAGGCGGCAAGGTAGAGTCAGGTGAAGACTCCCAAAATGCCCTTATACGCGAACTGCGCGAAGAACTTGATGTGGAAACACTCGCCTCAGAACTCTGGCGGACTGTAGAGCATACCTACGCCGAAAAAGATATGCATGTGACCATGCAAGTATACCATGTTCGCGTTTTTGATGGCGAACCCCGCCCCAAAGAAGGGCAAATTCTGCTCTGGGTGAAGCCAGAACAAGCTCTTGATCTCGACTTCCTGCCCGCAGATCTCCCCCTCGTACAAGAATTGGCTACCGCTCGCGGATAGTTTGTTTTTGGAAAGATGATGTTGGTGAGAAATTGATTGTGGTATTATTGGGGGAGGGGAAACTTTTGTAGCTCTGCTGTCCATTTGCGTATTGCGCTTAACGCGCAACGCAAACGCCTTCGGCGCTGTTGGTGGCGACAAAACTTTTCCCTCCCATCTCTGCTCTCGATGTCCGTAAAGCTCGCATGCTCGCTAACGGACACGCTTTGCGCCTTTCATGTCGGCCAAACCCCCTCCCTTTCAAAAAACTTTCATAAGGGTTTGTCTCTTGTGGCATAAAAGTGTTCTTTGTTGAACTCAGCTTTTTTAGTTTTAACCTTTAGTTCCTGTGATACTTGCGACATTAGCGGATATAGAAAATATTTCCATGTTGCGATTTTTACTTCTGTAAATCTTCTGTTTTATAGACGCTATAGCCTTCGTAATGGTAGCTTGCATCAATGCCCTTCATATATACGTCACGGTCATTGATTTTGTCTGTTAAGGCATTCTTGA
>CAMTOM010000144.1 GCA_947074125.1 uncultured Desulfovibrionaceae bacterium | reverse complement strand
CCGCGCGTCCCACAAAACACACAACGAAGCAAGGAAGCCAACCCGTAAACTCCACTGCAATACGGAGATCACTCCCCAAAAAAACGATACTTTCCCAATCAAAGCACCCAACAACATCAGCAAAGAAACACACCAAGTGAGAAACAATATACAGGCAAAAATACCAAGCAATCCCCATTGCGCTGTAATACAGAACTTCAGGAAGAGAATCTGTCTGTCCATCCAGGCACGCCAGACAGAGAAGGGATATGCTGTTACCTCAGTCCGCAACAAAGCCTGAGGACACAAGGTCACTGGAATTTTGCGCTGGAGCAAAAGTGACGCCAGCGAACAGTCATCCACAACATTTTCACCCCAAAAGCTTTTCAGGGAAAGCTCCTGAAATACCTGCTGCCGCATTGCCATTGCCCCACCCCAAGGCTGGGTAAATACGGCTGCTGCCTGCATAAGGCGCATGAGCAGCACACAAAGCTGATAGGCAACAATGACCAGTTTTCGACAGGGGCTATTTACCGCATGATAGCCAGTCGTGATAGAGCTTTCCCCGCGCACAATCGGAAGAACCAGTTGTCGAATAAAATCAGGCTGCGCCATATGGGTACTATCACAAAAAGCATAAATATCAACAGTCCCCTCCAAGGCAGCTATAGCCTGAAGCGTATTGTGATTTTTCTGCCCACATTTTTCTGCCTCCCCAGCAACCACATGGCGCAAAGCAGGAAATTCTTTTTGCAGGCAGCGCACAAGGGATGCCGCATCCTCCGTATCCGTAGCAGTCACAATAACAGGCACCAATGCCGGATAATCCTGTTGCAGCAAAGAGCGCAGTGCCTGTGGCATTTGTGGATGATTTCCGGCTGCTGGAATGATCATCCCCACCACAGGCAAAGGAGCATCCACAGGCAAGATGTCACTCTGCACTTTTGAAAAACGTTTTTTTGCACCGTAGCCAAGCCAGCACAAAACCATAAGCTGTGCCAGAGCTGTCAGTACCCATATCCAATACATGTATGCTCCAGAAAATCCTATTCGGGCATTGGAGCGCATGTTTCTGTAAGCTGCACTCCATGTGTTCTTTTCCCTTCAAGACGAAGTTCCATACCATTTTTCAGGCGTATTGTCCCCTCAACCTTGTCATAAGCACTATAGGTACCGTCAAAACGGTGTCCTGAGGGGTGCACAGCCACAACTTTTCCCTGATTCTGGACACCGTAGACATGATAAACGTCTACCTTGCCCGATTTGAGCTTCAGATGCACAACACCTCGCAAAACTCCATTCTCACCCGTGCAGACACCTACCCTGTAGCTTGAGGAAAATAGGGATCCAGCCCAAACTTCTCTCTGTTGCGGCTCTGTCGACATGGGAAATGGCGAATGAGGCAGCATACCAGAAAAAGCAGGAGATGGCAGACTTTGCTTCCCTGCCTGATCCGCAACAAGGCTATTCCGTACTGCATTCTCGTGTTTTCCTGCCGCATTCGTAAAACTATAGGGAAAAACACAAATGAGAAGTAATACCATTACAAAATATGTCCATTTCAATAACACAGGAAATCTCCCTGATATTCTCAAAAAATAAAGACTAACGTTGCGCGAGCGCCAGAAAAACAGCTTCGTGAGCCCGCACCATTACGCTAAAATCAAAAGATTCTTGCACACGAATCCGCCCAGCCTCGCCCATACGGCGCGCCTTATCCGGATCACCGAGCAAAGAAATCATATGCGATGCCAGCATACGCGCATCACCAGCCGGAGAGAGCATCCCTGTTTCCTCATGGATAACCAGACCAGGAATACCTCCGACATCAGTTGCAACCACGGGCAAAGCGGATGCCATTGCTTCTAAAAGTACATTGGGCTGCCCTTCTCGCACAGAAGACAAAGCAAAAAGCGCTGCTTCCCGATAATGGGGACGTACATCTGTACAGCCTGGATGGATAACGATAGCCTGACGCAACAAAGAAGACGCATCCACAAACGCTCTGATGTTCTGCTCTTCAGGCCCATCCCCTACAAGACGCAAACGTGCATCCGGTATTTCCTGACACACGAGTTCAAAAGCGCGTAGCAATGTCATATGATCCTTGTCTTCTACAAGGCGTCCCACACACACAACTAATGGCTTTCGCTGCGCATACGCTTCATCTCCAGGCATAAACCAGTCTGTATCAACACCATTGGAAATAAAGGATAGACGCTGCGCCGGAACCCCCATACCACAAAAGATATCATACAATGCCTGAGAGTTACAAATCATATGATCCGTCAGACGCCACAATGCGCGTTCATGCTGACGCTTTGGGCCACCGCCGCCCCGACACGTACCCACAATGGCAGGAATGCGGAACAGACGCCCCAGCACGCGCCCCCAAATATTGGGAAGTGCGGTACAGGGCACAAGAACAGAAACAGATTCTCGACGCAAACAGGATATCAGAGCAAACAGGCTCCGTAAGGAAGGAAATAAGGAATTTCCGAGATGACGTACCGAAATACCCGCCTCATGCGCCAAAGAATCCAGATCAGTCTCTCCAGAAAGCGTCCAGATAGACACATCAAAAATATCTTTATTGAGCCGACGAGCCAATTCAAGCATTTGCCGCTGTGTACCACCAAAACACAAATCCTGACACAGCAAGACAACGCTACATTTCTTAGACATGAAACCGCCTTAACATGGCATTTACAAAGCTTTTTCAGAAAAAAGAAGAAGTCTCGCTTTCTTCTGACACCCAAAAGGTATTCAGGATATACCCTTCTCCCTTTTGTTACGCAAGTCTTCAACGCGCGCATAAGTATGCACATATGCTAAAATAAAAGAAGTCTCCCCACTCCTTTTTACATTCTTCACAGCCCTGCGACACTCACCGTTCCCATCGTATTCACAGATTGCGAAAAATACGCCCTCCAGCTATACTTGCCATATGAATGATCATATACCTGCCAGCAAGCACGCTGCCTCTGCGCCTCTGTATGTTATTGTCAGTCTGGATGTTGAGGAGGAAGGACTTTTCTCCGGTCGCTATGCCAAAACAGGCTGCGGCGTTACCAATGTTCCCCTGCTCTCACGTTTACGTCCGCTCACCGAGGAACTGGGCTTTCCCCTGACGCTCCTCTGCTCATATACCGTCTTTCAGGATAAGACAGCCCAACAAACGCTAAGTACATTGCGGGATTCCTGTGGCGCCGAGATCGGAGCCCATTTACATCACTGGAGCACGCCTCCAGTTCTGGGCGATGACGACAGCACACCGCAATCTTCTCACCTGCTTGACCAGAATACCTTGCGGCAAAAGCTTCACAATCTACTTGAAGCCGGACGTCTTTTTCAGGGAGCACCGTTAACTTCTTTTCGGATGGGACGCTGGGATCTGAAGGGGCAATTGCGCCCTTTGCTGTTTGAACAGGGAATCCGCGTTGACAGCTCTGTCTGCCCTTTGCGCTGCTTTCATAATGGGCCAGACCATTTTCTCGCGCCAGCAGATCCCTATTGGGTGAATGATGATGACCATTCTCCTTTGCTGGAAGCACCGATAACGCAAGTCCCCCTGCTCCCCTCACTAGCGCGATGCTGGTATGCGCGCCGCAGCACCTCAAGCAAAAGAGATCAGTTTCGTCAATGGGGAGCGCTCAGCCCCAATCCGTATTGGCATAATGCGCTCATTATGCGTCAGGCCACACGCCTGCACCGCCGACGCGGAGGACAGGTTCTCAGCCTGTTCTGGCATTCCTCCGAAATGATGCCCAAAGGTTCGCCACACGTGCCGGATCAGGCAGCCGCCGATGCCATGCTACGCAAGATTTATGATTTTCTCTCCTGGCTGCGACGCACACATTCCGTGAAAGGCATTACCCTTTCACAATTACGCGACCTGCCCCAAGAAACATTTATACAGCGCCCAGAGGGTTCAGGAGACTGGTAGAAAAGCAAAAAAACCCCACGAAAAGGCGTTTGCAACATTCTTTCAGGATATTGCTAAGAGCTACAGGGAAAAAATAAATACATGGCTTCTTGCCGCTGTTTGGATGCGCCACACGGCGACATATGAATGAAGTATATGCCAATATCCTTTGTATCGCGCACACGCTCTCATAATCTTCTCAAAAAACACTTGACGCTCCGAGACTTTTTATATACCTACATTCTTCGCATTGGGCTGTCGTTCAATTGGCAGGACGGCGGATTCTGACTCCGCTAATTAAGGTTCAAGTCCTTACAGCCCAGCCACCGCGTCCCCATCGTCTAGCCGGCCCAGGACAACGGCCTTTCACGCCGTCGACAGGGGTTCAAATCCCCTTGGGGACGCCAAGAAAATCGGGTTACCATGAAAATGGTGACCCGATTTTCTTTTGGAAATGGTTTGAAAAATCAAAAGACAATTCGCAGCGGTTGGTCAACGCCTGTGTTGCATTGCATAGCGAAAATCCACAGCACACGCTGCAACATTTCAGAATTGCCATCATCAAGAATAGCACTAAAGCCCCAAAAGAACAGGCTCGCAGAATGGATATGCAGAGACAAACCATTCTGCCTCATCCCTGCAAGGTGCTTAAAGCATCATCACTGAAACCTGATAAACTCAGGGCTGTCACTAAACAAGCCAGGAATCTCTTTACCAATATTATTGATATGCAAGACATTCCCTATTATTTGTTTAGCATTCCGCAACCAACACCTTGCCTTTCCCACGCTTTTACGGCAATTCTATAAGCGGTGCTCAAAACACCATTATCCACAGACGGATCCGCCGCTGACACACGCAAGGTTGTACCTTTTCTACAGGTGCGATTGTCTACACGCATACGTATCGGGAGTGCGGAGAATACAATACCCTTCGGGAAAATAATCCCGCTGTCCTGTAGCGATATTGAGCACCCAGCAAATCCTTTTCGAGGCAATTGGTTTACCCTGATCCCATACAAATTGCGTGGTTAACAGTGATGCTTTCGGCTCAACTCTTCATGTTTGTTATTGAGATTTGGTTT
>CAMTOM010000143.1 GCA_947074125.1 uncultured Desulfovibrionaceae bacterium | reverse complement strand
AGAATGGTTGAGTTGATCGGGTGCACAGGTCCGCCGTCGAGCTGGAGATCTACAAGGGCGTACACGCTTTCCCTACACTACGCTCTTCCGGTGTGTACAATGCCCTTTACCCCTGGCGGCTTGACTGTTTACCTGCGACATGCACGCGAAATGCGTCATCAAGGCACCTGGGAGTGGCTTCTTCAGGTTGCTACAGCGATCGTTGTTTTGGTTCTTGCCAGTATTCATATGTATGAGGCTCTCAGCACGCTGCCCATCACAGCAGAACAAAGTGCTTTGCGTGAACAGGGAGGATGGACACCATTTTATATGGTTCTGCTTGTTTGCGGTGGCATCCACCTCACCCTTGGTCTGTTCCGTGTGGGCATTAAGTTCGGCTATGTAACACAGGCAAATCGCGCCAAATGGCAGCGCCGTACCTATATCCTGCTGGCCGCGTATATCGCTCTTGGAATTATTACTACGCTCCGTTTCCACTATTTAGCCGTTTAAGGAGAAAAACTGTCATGCGCATATATCATACGGATCTCCTGTGCATGGGCGCTGGCCTTGCAGGCGAGCGCGTTGCCGTGGAAGCGGCTGCCGCTGGATTTGACGTTATCTGCCTCTCACTTGTTCCCCCCAAGCGTTCTCACTCTTCAGCCGCTATGGGAGGCATGCAGGCAGCCCTCGGCAATTCTGCCATGAGTGAAGGAGACTCTCCTGACATCCATTTCACTGATACTGTTAAAGGTTCAGACTGGGGATGCGATCAGGACGTCGCACGCTTATTTGCCGATACCGCTCCCATCGCCATGCGCGAAATGGCATGGATGGGCGTTCCCTGGAGCCGCGTTGATCCTGGTGTTCACACCTACTACAAAGGCGGCAAGCCCTTTCAGGCTGAAGAAAAAGAAGAAAAGCGCGGCCTGATTCACTCCAGAGCTTTTGGCGGTACAGCAAAATGGCGTACCTGCTATACTTCAGACGGCACAGGACACTCTGTTCTTTTCACTCTCGACAGCCGCCTGCTTCAAATGGGCGTTGCCGTACATGACCGTACACAGGCTGAGGCTCTGATTCATGATGGCGACAAATGTATGGGCTGTATCGCACGCTGCCTGCGCACTGGTGAACTCGTTGCCTATTTCGCACAGGTAACTCTCATTGCTACTGGTGGCTATGGACGTGTGTATCCTGCCACAACCAATGCTATCATCTGTGATGGCGGCGGTCAGATCACAGCACTGGATACGGGCTGTGTTCCTCTTGGCAATATGGAAGCTGTGCAGTTTCACCCCACAGGCACCGTGCCCACGGACATTCTGGTCACAGAAGGCTGTCGTGGCGATGGGGGAACTCTGCTTGATGTCAATGAATACCGTTTCATGCCCGACTATGAGCCTGAAAAAGCAGAACTGGCTTCACGCGACGTTGTTTCGCGCCGCATGACAGAACATATGCGCAAAGGACTTGGTGTAAAAAGCCCCTACGGTGACCACCTCTGGCTGGACATACGTCATCTTGGCGAAAAGCATATTACGACCAATTTGCGCGAAGTCTATGACATTTCGACAAAATTCCTGGGCGTCAATCCCATTCATCAGCTTATCCCCGTCCGCCCAACCCACCATTATAGCATGGGTGGTGTACGCACCAATCGCGATGGGGCTGCGTACGGCTTGAAAGGGCTTTTCTCTGCGGGCGAAGCCGCCTGTTGGGATATGCACGGTTTCAACCGTCTTGGCGGCAACTCTCTTGCGGAAACCGTTGTTGCCGGACGCATTGTAGGCAAGAAGGTTGTGGAATATCTGCAAGGAACAGATACCACATTCAACACTCTCGCCATGAAGCAAACCGCACTCCAGGTGCAGGAACGCATTGATGACATGGCCAGCGGACGCAAGGGACGTGAAAACTGCTTCACTCTGCGCGCCGAACTCCATAAAACCATGATGGACAATGTTGGCATCTTCCGCAAAGGCGAAGAACTGCAAAAAGCCGTGGACAAGCTTCAGGAACTTCTGGTCAGATCCGAACAGATCGCCCTGACGGGACGTGCTGTAGGAGGTGCCCCTGAACTCGCTCTGGCGCTGCGTATCCGTGGCATGATCAAGCTGGGACTCTGCACAGCATATGGCGCACTCATGCGCACAGAGAGCCGTGGTGCCCACGCCCGTGAAGACTATCCCGAACGTAATGATAAAGATTGGCTTGTACGCACTCTGGCGTACTGGAAAGAGGGAGAAAGCCTGCCCGTGCTCAAATATGAACCCGCCACACCTCATTTTGAATTGCCTCCTGGCGAACGTGGCTATGGTGGCGGCAAAATCATTACAGCGGAAATCCCGCAAGAAATGATTCGCCCCTTTGGTTCACCCAACAAGCAAGGATAAGAGAAGACAGCACTCTTTCAGCACATATCAGATATGTTTCTGAAAGCCCCTTTCCGCAACAGCAATCAATAAGGAGTTCCCATGGGACGCAAACTGCATATAGAAGCATTGCGCTATAACCCGCTTGATCCCTCCAGCAAGCCATACATGCAATCATACCATCTGGAGGAACACCCCAGCATGACCCTTTTTGTGGCGCTCATGCAGATACGTGAAACACAGGATCCCACACTGCAATTTGACTTCTGCTGTCGCGCTGGTATCTGTGGTTCATGCGGTATGGTCATCAACGGTCGCCCTGGTCTGGCATGCAGCACACAAACCACCAGTCTCCCTGAGCATATTACACTGCATCCTCTGCCTGTCTTCAAGTTAATAGGAGATCTTTCCGTAGATACTGGTACCTGGTTCCGCGATGTGGGCAAACGTATCGAGGCCTGGGTACACACCAATACGCCTTTTGATGAAAATGCGCAGGAAACGCGTATGGCAAATGCCCTCGCTACGGAAATCTTTGAACTGGATCGCTGTATTGAGTGTGGCTGCTGTGTTGCCGCCTGTGGCACAGCACGTATGCGGGAAGACTTTTTGGGTGCAACCTCCATTAACCGCATGGCACGTTTCCATATTGACCCACGCGACAATCGCGGCAAGCAGGACTTTTATGACTTGATTGGCAATAATGACGGCGTCTTCGGTTGCATGGGTCTTTTGGGCTGTGAAGATGTCTGCCCCAAGAGTCTGCCCTTGCAGGATCAGCTTGGCATCATGCGTCGCATGCTCGCCCTGCATTCTGTCAAAAATATTATTCCCCAGTCTCTGCGCGGACGTCTGGAAAAGAAGTGCTGCTGTCATGAAAAACATTAGCGCCCAAACACTGCACAGTCATGTTGTGGCAATGATCCTCAAAGCGAATAAAATCATTCGCGATGATGTCCTTGAAGCTTTTAAAAACGCACAGGCAAAGGAAAGCACTCCTGTTGCCAAAGAAATATTCCGACAGCTTCTGGAAAACGCAGAATACGCTGCCACATCCGGTCTTCCCTTGTGTCAGGATACAGGACTTGCTGTTTTCTTCGTGGAATATGGTGAGGATGTGCGTATTGAGGGTGGCTCACTGCATGATGTGCTGACCAAAGCCACCATTGAAGCATATGACAAGGGGTTTTTGCGCAAATCTGCCTGCAATCCCTTTACTCGCAAAAATACTGGAGACAACACCCCTGCCATGATCCATACCGATCTTGTGCCTGGTGAAACGCTGCGTATTCGCTATATGGCGAAGGGGGGTGGCTCTGAAAATATGAGCCGTGCCACCATGCTGACCCCTTCACAAGGCTGGAAAGGCATTCGGGATTTTGTTGTCCAGCGTATGGCAGAGGCCGGACCCAATCCCTGCCCTCCCACTATTGTGGGCGTTGGCGTGGGAGGCACATTTGACATGGCTCCCATCCTCGCAAAACAGGCTCTTTTCCGCCCCATCCCTGTATCACATCCGGATCCGGAAATAGCAGCGCGTGAACAGGAACTGACCGAAGCCATCAATGCGCTGGGTGTAGGCCCCATGGGACTTGGCGGCAATACCACCTGTCTTGCTGTAAAAATGGAAGTTATGCCCTGTCACATTGCCAGTCTGCCTGTGGCAGTGAATGTACAATGCCACTCATCCCGTCATGGGGAGGTGATACTCTGATGGCTACCTATCATCTGAAAACACCATTGGCCAAAGAAGATCTCGCGCAGTTGCAATCTGGAGATATTGTTCTTCTTAGCGGCATTATCTACTCCGCACGGGATGCCGCACACAAGCGCATGGTTGATGCCTTGGATAAAGACGAATCCCTTCCCTTTGACATCAAGGGAGCGGCAATTTATTACATGGGACCAGCCCCAGCACCGACAGGTTATGCCATCGGCTCCGCAGGTCCCACAACTTCTTACCGTATGGATGCTTACGCACCCCGCCTGTATGGATTGGGGCTCGGTGCTACAATTGGCAAAGGGCGGCGCAATCCTGAAGTGCGCGATGCCATGCAAACACATGTTGGTGTTTATCTGGGCGCTACTGGTGGCGCGGGTGCGCTTATTTCGCGCTGCATAAAAAGTGCGGAAGTTATCGCCTATGAAGACCTTGGGGCAGAAGCTGTACGCCGTCTGACTGTTGAAGATTTTCCACTGCTGGTCATCAATGATGCACACGGTGGAGAACTGTACGTTACTCCTACCCTATCCTAATCACTCACCCTTAACCTCTCCAAAAGGACACAGCTTATGGCTCTGTATACCAAGGAAGAAGCGCTTGCTTATCACGCTCTGCCCCGTCCAGGAAAAGTAGAAGTTCTCCCCACTGTTGTCTGTGGCTCTCAAAAAGATCTTTCCATGGCTTACTCTCCAGGCGTCGCAGAACCATGTCTTGCCATCCATGCTGATGAAAGCCTCGTCGACCTCTACACCGGACGCGCCAATCTGGTTGCTGTTGTTTCCAATGGCACTGCCGTTCTCGGTCTGGGCAATATTGGCCCCAAAGCGGGCAAGCCCGTCATGGAAGGCAAGGGCGTCCTGTTTAACATGTTTGCAGCTGTGGATGTGTACGATATTTGTATCGCAGAAAAAGATCCTGACAAAATCTGTGA
>CAMTOM010000142.1 GCA_947074125.1 uncultured Desulfovibrionaceae bacterium | reverse complement strand
AGAGTGAAGGAAAAATCAAAGACACGACATGCTTTTTTTTACATGAACTCCTACCTTCTCAACTGGTTGAAAGTACTCATAGGATTTATTCCTGCGGTATGTACATTTCATTACACACAGTCGTGGTGGTTTCTGGCCTGGTTTGGCCCTCTTATCTGGTTTTTCATCACAGGAATGCGCAATATTGTACAGTCTGTTGTTGCGGGGAAAGGTGTTCGGGGAACGACACTCTTGCGCTGGGAACAGCTCATAAGCTGGCCGCGCTTATGTGATTCTCTCATGTATACGGGCTTTTCTGTGCTTTTGCTGGAGCTTGGTATACGCTATTTTCTTTTGGATCATCTTTTAGGCATTACCATTGCCAATCACAGTGCCATTGTCTATACGGTCATTTCATTGGCAAATGGCTGCTATATCAGCGGGCATAATATTTATCGTGGCTTGCCCGGAAGTGCCGCCGTGGGCAATTTTTTCCGCAGTATTCTGGCCATTCCTGTTTCCATACTCTATAATAGCTGTCTGGTTGCCCTGCTATTATTTTTCGGTGTATCAGATCCTGTGGCACTACTCGCACCTGGAGCAGCCATTGTCACAAAGATGGCTTCCGATACTGTCGCCGCATGGATTGAAGGTTTTGCCGACAGACAAAACAACCGTCGTATGCGCCGCTGGGACTTTCGCACAAAGCTCCAGCAGGTCTTTGATACCTACAGCCGCCTTGAGCTTCTCTTTCCTGAACGTGACGCACTGGAAATACTTGCCCGTCCAGGTCTGCTCCTCAAAGAATTACAAGCTTCCGGCAGCACTCTGGACAGGGAACTTATTATCAATGCACTGGACATCATGTACTTCTGGCTTTATCAACCACGCGCACAAGACGCACTGCGCCGTATTATTCGCGAAATGCCCGCAGAAGAACGCATTGTTCTTGCCCGCTCACAGCTTGTGCTTACCAGAGAACGTGAAATCAGCCAGCTTTTTGTGAATGGTCTGACAGGCCGCAATTTCTCAAAAGCTCTTTCTTTCTATCTCGACAGACATGAAAGCTATTTAAAAACAATGCTTTACCTGTGCCTGTCACCACAAAAGAACCAGGGCACTCCCACGCCATGAAATCATATCTGCCGCCACGGGGCATCCCGCTTCCTCTCACAACAAAGGAAAGTCCCTCATTACTGGAGCAGGAGGCTCAGGATCTTCTGGGCGCTCCCATCCCTCAAAAACAGTCTTTGCTTGCAGGCAACCAACAATGCCACGGAGGGAAAACATCGCCATATATCTCCCCCCAAGAACTATCTACGCCGGATGCCTTGCAACAGGAATCTCCCACCCGTGAAACACCTGCTTTCGAATCTCCTGAGCCACCTGTCCCCACAGATGAGTATCCGTCCCATAATGACGCTGCCCCAACCGCCTCCATGCCCCCAGAAGACGCTCAGGAAGCAGAAGAAACCTACAAGAATTATCCTTCCCATCCTGAAGAATCTTCCCAAATGCCAGAACTCCATGCAACAAGCTCTGGGCAAGAAAAAGAGAACACATCAGACCACTGGCCTCCCATGGCAGATATTCTTGGCTCACTCTTTGTTTTTGAACCTTGTGGTGCGCGTTCTCCTGTGACGGTTGTGGGGCTTGGCAGCGCGCCTCCGCTATCTCTTTCCCAGCTCCCTCCCTGCTATCAGGATGCCATTGCGAAAGCAGACATTCTTGCTGGAGGGCAGCGCTTGCTTGATCTCTTTCCCAATGAGGCTGCGGAGCGAATTCCCTTGAGCAGCCCACTCAAGCAGGCCTTGCAGCATCTCCAAAAAGCCCATTCTGCTGGTCAGCGCATTGTCGTACTCGCTGATGGAGATCCACTTTTTTATGGTATCGGTAGCACACTGATACGCCTTTTTGGGGCTTCCAGCGTCCAGATATTTCCTGGCATCAGCTCTCTTCAGGAAGCCTGCAGCCGCCTTGCCCTCCCATGGCACAATGTCATCTGTCTTTCTTTGCATGGCAGGGAAGATGTGCATCCTCTTAATGTTGCCGTCACTAAAGACCGCCCCATCTGCATTCTCACAGATGCCACCACCACTCCTGATATTATTGCCCGACATTTGCTGGATCGTGGTGTTGACTGGTTCCACGTGCATGTTTTTGAGCATATGGGAACTCCAGAAGAAAAAACGTATGCCCTCACGCTTGCCGAAACAGCCAATACGGGCTTTTCCAATGCCTCCACACTTATTTTACTGCCCTCGCAGGCAGCACGACGCCCACTCATGTGCATTTCTGACAAAGATCTTTCGCCTGAGAATGGTCTTATTACCACAAAACCTGTTCGCGCAGCCGCGCTGTCATTATTACAAATTGCCCCCCACCATTGCGTTTGGGATATTGGGGCAGGCTCTGGGGCAGTTTCTCTTGAGGCAACGGCTCTCGCGTATGAGGGGGCTGTTATTGCCATTGAATGTTCTACAGGCAGAGCCTTTGGCATACAGGAAAAACGCCGTCGCTTTGGTGCGGCAACGCTTGAAATACATCTGGGAACAGCGCCAGACTGCCTTCCTGAGCTTCCTGACCCTGATCGTGTTTTCATCGGCGGTGGTCTCAATAGCGCAGAAGCCGGAGCGATTCTGGGTCATGTCGCTCATCGTCTTCCTATTGGTGGGCGTGTGGTTATAAGTTCTGTTCTCCTTGGTACACTGCAACATGCACTCCGCTTTTTCGAAAAAATGAGATGGGAAACAGAACTCGTAAGCATACAGGCTGCAGAAGGAAAGCCACTTGCAGGCGACATTCGCCTTGCGGCATTCAATCCCATTTTTTTAGTGGCAGCCACTAAAGCTGATGAACATGATATTCTCGACGCATAGTGCATGATATATGATCTTTTTCACGTTCCTATATGAAAACACCTTTTCTGAAGTACGTCAGCAATAAGATTTTACAATAGCGACGATAACAGGCTTTTCTCTTTTTTTCCGATATTTTTTACAATTCCCTCCTTTTTATTTGACACAATATTCTATTATCGCGTATATTACGGTTGTTTTCGAGTCCGTCTGGCTACGGCTATTGCTATGCTGTTCGGACCTGAGCTTATGCTCACAGGGTGAATCGGGAAACGGGTTCGCCTCCCTATAGTGCCTTTGGCATGGAAAGAAAACGCTGTTACGCTTTTGAGGCATACATTACAGGCTTTTCAAGACACATTCTTGTGTCTTTTATGCTGTAGTGCTTTTTGTTGTGCCTCATAGTGAGCTTGCAACCCGTAATATACGGGGTCTTGCGCGTTTTCGTATTATCAGACGAAAATGCGCTTTTCTCTTTTTTGGGGAGATTGAACACGAATTGTAGATTTACCGTCAGTATGGACTTGAGGCTGGATCTTTCATTTTTTACGCATTGTTATGCGAAGGAGCCGTATCATGAGACAAGCGGAAATTCTTAACAGCTACCAGCTTTTTATTGACGGAAAATGGAAGGATGCTTCCGACGGAAAAACATTCAAGGCGACCTGTCCAGCAAATGGAGAGGTTTTGTCTGTTTGTGCGGATGCCTCTAAAGAGGATGTCGACTATGCGGTCAGCTCGGCCTGGAAAGCCTGGGAGAAGTGGAAAAAAACGAGTGTTAGTGAACGTGCAGCTATCTTAAACAGCATCGCAGATATTATTGACGCCAATAAAGAACACCTCGCCCTTGTAGAATCTCTTGATAATGGCAAGCCTATCCGGGAAACCCTTGCCATTGATATTCCTTACTCATCTGCGCACTTCCGTTATTTTGCAGGTGCCATCCTGGCTGAAGAAGGAAGTGCCAATATACTTGCCGACAATATGCTGAGTCTCGTTTTGCGCGAACCCATTGGCGTTGTTGGACAGGTCATTCCCTGGAATTTTCCATTTCTGATGGCAGCATGGAAGCTGGCTCCCGTACTGGCCAGCGGTTGCTGCACTGTCATCAAACCTTCAAGCAGTACATCATTAAGTATACTGGAGCTTATGCGCCTTATTGAAAAAGTTCTCCCTGCAGGCGTTTGCAACCTCATTACCGGAGCAGGTTCAAGATCTGGACAGTATATGCTGGATCATCGAGGCTTCCGCAAACTGGCTTTCACAGGTTCCACAGAAGTAGGACTTTGTGTCGCAAAAGCAGCCGCCGAAAAACTCATTCCGGCAACATTGGAACTCGGAGGAAAATCAGCAAACATCTTTTTTGCAGATTGCAAGTGGGATATGGCAATGGATGGCTTGCAACTCGGCATCCTGTTTAATCAGGGGCAGGTATGCTGTGCAGGCTCTCGCGTATTTGTACAGGAAGAAATATACGATGCCTTCATACAAGAAGCAGTACAGCGCTTTAATGCCGTAAAAGTGGGGATGCCCTGGGAAAAAGACAGCCAAATGGGCTCTCTTATCTACGAAGGTCAGGTAAAAAAGGTTCTCGAATATGTTACCATAGGCCAAAAAGAAGGAGCAACCCTTGCTTGCGGCGGTATGCGCCTCACAGATAATGGCATGGAAAAAGGTTCCTTCATGCGCCCCACACTCCTGACGAATGTAACAAACGACATGCGCGTTGCCCGTGAAGAAATTTTCGGCCCTGTCGCATGCGTTATCAAGTTTACAACAGAAGAAGATGTTATCCGCATGGCCAATGACAGCGACTATGGTCTGGGCGGTGCCGTGTGGACACGAGATATTAACAGGGCAATTCGTGTATCACGTGCCATTGAAACCGGACGGGTTTGGATCAATACTTACAATGCCATACCAGAAGGCGCTCCTTTTGGAGGATACAAAACATCTGGCATTGGGCGGGAAACACACAAAGTGATTCTTGACCACTACACACAAATGAAAAATATTCTCGTCAACATGGCAGAAAGCCCTTCAGGTTTTTACAATTAACATTACAGCATACTTCATCTCTCACCAATCAGAAGATCTGACCATTAACGGCGGCAGGATGCATGTATTCTGCATGCAGCCTGCTCCCCAAACTACGCGCCTCACCCGCACAAACAAATTGTTAT
>CAMTOM010000141.1 GCA_947074125.1 uncultured Desulfovibrionaceae bacterium | reverse complement strand
GGGGGTGCAGGGGATTCAATTCCCTGCCAGGGGGTCTGGGGGACAGCGTCCCCCAGATCTTCTTAATATACACACCAGAACGAATGAAAAAATGATTGAAAAACAACACCCCCAGACCTTCCTCACTATACACCAAACGAAAACTTCAAAAAAAGTTGCATTTTTTTCGGGCTTGCGGGATATTCCCGTCTTCCAGACAATACATACTTTTTGGGTGGAATCGACATGATACGGCATGAATGCGGACTTTTGGGAATTTACGGGCACGAAGACGCTGCCCGCCTGACGTATTTTGGCCTGTATGCCCAGCAGCATCGTGGTCAGGAGAGTGCTGGCATAGTTTCGTGGGATGGAGAAAAAACCTGTGAAGTTCGTGGCATGGGTCTTGTGCCTGATGTTTTTTCTGAGGAGGCTTTGCGCTCACTTCCAGGAAGAACGGCTCTTGGTCATGTGCGTTATTCGACAACGGGGGTATCGACCATCCGTAATGCCCAGCCTTTTCTGGTACGTTTTCAGGGCGAGGATATTGCGCTGGCGCATAATGGCAATCTGGTCAATACCCGTGAGCTCAGAGAGAAGCTGGAAGCTGATGGTACGATATTTACCACGACCAATGATACAGAAGTCATTATGCATCTGCTTGTACGGGCAATGCGCACACGCAGCCTTGAAGATGCTGTTCGCCGCGCCTGTGAGCAAATCAAGGGAGCATATTGCCTGTTAGTGCTTGCGCGGGGCAAGCTTATCGCATTGCGCGACCCGCATGGTTTTCATCCTCTGGCGTTGGGGCGTCTGGACAATTCTTTTGTTTTTGCTTCTGAGACCTGCGCTTTTGACCTTCTTGAGGCAGAATATATCCGTTCTGTGGAACCAGGCGAAATGGTCATCGTGAACGAGAGGGAAATCCGTTCAGAGCGTTTGCGTGGTGAAGGTCTTTTGCCTGCTGCTCAGGGGCGTGTCCGTCCCCGACAATGTATTTTTGAGCTGGTCTATTTTTCGCGTCCTGATTCCATAGTTTTTGATGAGCAAGTCTATTTGTGCCGCAAAAAAATGGGCGCGATTCTGGCTCAGGAATGTGAAACAGATGTGGATTATGTGATGCCTTTTCCCGATTCTGGCATTTATCCCGCAGTGGGTTTCTGCCAGCAGGCGGGCTTGCCCTATGAACACGCAATGATCCGCAATCACTATGTGGGACGGACATTTATTCAGCCGTCACAGACAATGCGCAGTTTTGGGGTGCGTGTAAAAATCAATCCCATTCGCCGCATGATAGAAGGCAAGCGCATATGTATTGTGGATGATTCCATTGTGCGCGGTACAACAATGGTTACCCGTGTGCGTAAATTGCGCGAATTGGGCGCGAAAGAAGTCCATGTGCGGATAAGTTCACCGCCAGTCAGGCATCCCTGTCACTATGGTATTGATTTCGCATCGCCAAAAGAGCTGATTGCAGTTCGCTATCCTCTGGAAGAAATTGTCCGCAAGCTTGATGTGGATTCGCTTCATTATCTTTCTGTGGAGGGCTTGCTGCAATCAGTCAGTCAGCCCGAAAATTATTGTTTGGCCTGCTTTGATGGTGACTATCCTGTTCCCTGCGAATGCAAATAATGCGAATGCGCAGAAACAGTGTTGTGATGACAGTTTTTCCTGAAGCTAGAAAGGGTTCGGAGAGTAGTATATGAGCGTGAAAAGCATCAAGGGTTTTGCGGATATGTTTCCGCCGGAGAGTGACGCGTTTTTGCGCATGGAAAGCACAGCCAGAACGGTATTCAGCCGTTATGGTTTTGTGGAATTGCGCACCCCCCTTCTGGAACGTACAGAGCTTTTTTGCCGTTCCATAGGCGAGGAAACAGACGTTGTGCAAAAGGAAATGTATACATTTCCTGACCGCAAGGGACGCTCGCTGACATTGCGTCCTGAGGCGACTGCGGGTGTTATGCGCGCCTATATTGAAGCCGCACTGCATACGAAAGAACCCGTTTCGCGTCTTTTTACCACAGGTCCCATGTTTCGCTATGAACGTCCCCAAAAAGGGCGTATGCGCCAGTTTCACCAGATTAACTGCGAATGTATCGGCTCGCCAAGTCCCTATGTTGATGCTGAAATCATTGTCATGCTGATGCACTTTCTCAACAGTCTGAGTCTCGGAGAGCTGACACTCAAGCTCAACTCTCTGGGCTGTGCGGCATGTCGCCCTGTTTACAAAGCAGCTCTTTCTGACTTCTTGCGTAATATTGATGCCGCGCAACTGTGCGAAGACTGCCGCAGACGCATGGATACCAATCCCTTGCGAGTGCTGGACTGTAAAGTTCCTGCCTGCAAGGCGCTGACAGAAAAAGCGCCTTCCCTTCATGAACACAGTTGCCCCGATTGCGTGTCCCACTTCGCAACAGTGACACGACTGCTGGAGCAGGAACATATTTCTTTCGAGCTGGATTCGCGTCTTGTGCGCGGTCTTGATTATTACTGCCGCACAACGTTTGAAGTGGTTTCCGGTGGCATTGGTGCGCAATCTTCCATTGCTGGCGGTGGTCGCTATGATGGCCTTGTACGGCAGGTGGGTGGCCCTGATGTGCCAGGAATAGGCTTTGCCTGTGGCATGGAACGCCTTGCTTTGCTTATGCCAGAGATCGGGGCACGGCAGGCAGACTGTTTTATGGTAGCCGTAGGTGAGAAAGCGCAGGATGTCGCGTTCCACATTATCGGTGGATTGCGCCTTGCTGGTATTCATGCGGCAATGGGGCAGGGTGGGGGATTTAAGAGCCAGATGCGTCAGGCAGACAAGTCTGGTGCGCGTCTTTGCTGTATATTGGGTGAAGATGAGCTGGCCTCCGGTACACTGGTTCTGAAGAATATGCGCGATGGGACACAGCAAAATGTACGTCTCGATGCAGCGCAACAGATATTGCGCGATGCTTTTTCGCATATTGCCGATAATTACGAATAAGGCACATCACGCAAAAGCACGCAATCACACGCAAAAAATATAATTGCGTGACATGCGCGAAAATTTTTCCAGAAAAAACGCGCGATTATCTCTGAGGAGAGAGGGAAAAACATGAGCGAAGAACGCATGGAACAGGAACAGGGTCAGGATTTGCAACAAGAGCATCAGCGCTACATCCAATCGCTGGAGAGCTGGAAGCGCACACACCACTGTGCAGCGCTGAACCGTCAGCACGAAGGGCAGGAAGTCTGCATTATGGGCTGGGCCCAGTATCGTCGGGATCATGGCGGTCTGATCTTCGTGGATATGCGTGACAGGGAAGGGCTGACGCAGATTGTGTTCAGTCCTGAAACGGCTCCCCAGGCCCATGAAACCGCATCTATCATTCGCGCAGAATATGTGTTTGCCGTCAAAGGCCTTGTGCGTATGCGTCCTGAAGGCATGACCAATTCCTCTTTGCCAACAGGCGAGATAGAAGTGCTGGTGAAAGAATGGAAGCTGCTCAATACGTCAAAAACACCTCCATTCCCCATTGAGGATCGCTGTGAGGCTGGTGAGGCGCTGCGCCTGCAATGGCGCTATCTTGATCTGCGCCGCCCCCGTATGGCCTCCAATCTTATTCTGCGCCACAAGGTGAGCCAGTGCGTGCGTCAATATCTGGATGAAAACGGATTCCTTGAGATAGAAACGCCCATTCTCACCAAGTCGACCCCTGAAGGTGCGCGCGATTTTCTCGTTCCCAGCCGCGTTAATTCCGGTATGTTTTTCGCACTGCCCCAGTCACCGCAGATATTCAAACAGCTTCTCATGGTGGCGGGTATGGACAGATATTTTCAGGTCGTCCGCTGTTTTCGTGATGAAGACCTGCGCGCCGATCGCCAGCCTGAATTTACCCAGATAGACATGGAAATGTCCTTTGCCGATGAAGAACAGGTCATGGCTGTCGCCGAAGGACTTATGGGGCGCGTCTTTAACAACGTGCTTGGCAAGGAACTGACATTGCCTTTCCCACGCATGACCTATGACGAAGCCATGTCGCGCTTTGGCGTGGACAAGCCCGATACCCGTTTCGGACTGGAATTGGTAGACATAACGTCCATTGTGCATGGTTCGGACTTTAAGGTCTTTGGCAGCGCAGAACTGGTCAAGGCCATGAAAGTCGAAGGCGGCGAAAAACTGACCCGCAAGGAAATTGATGCTTTTACAGAATTTGTGAAAATCTACGGTGCCCAGGGTCTGGCATGGGTCAAAATCCGTCCCGATGAATGGCAGTCCCCCATCGCCAAATTCCTCTCCGATGCGGAAAAAGAAAATATCGCCAAGGCGCTGGATGCCCACGAAGGAGACATTCTCTTCTTCCAGGCCGGAGAAGCCGATATGGTGAACGCCGCTCTGGGGAACCTGCGCGTACACCTTGGTGAGCATCTGGGACTTATCCCCGAAGGCCTTTGCAATTTCCTCTGGGTGACCGATTTCCCCCTGTATGAATACGACAAGGAAGAAAAGCGCTACGTAGCCTGTCACCACCCCTTCACCGCACCCGCAGCAGGGCATATGGAACGCATGGTCAGCGATCCGGCATCCACACGAGCCCGTGCCTATGATATGGTGCTGAATGGTACCGAAGTGGGAGGCGGTTCTATCCGTATCCATTCCGGCGAAACACAACGCCAGATGTTCGATGCCCTCGGCTTCAGCCGCGAAGAAGCAGAAAGCCAGTTCGGTTTTCTTATTCAGGCACTGGAACACGGCGCCCCACCACATGGCGGACTCGCATTTGGTCTTGACCGCTTTGTGATGATCCTTGCCCAGATGCCCAGCATCCGCGACGTGATCGCTTTCCCCAAAACACAGAAGGCTACCTGTCTTATGACAGAAGCCCCCAATAGCGTCTCTTCAAAGCAGTTGCGCGAACTCGGTCTGCGCCTGCGCGAGCAGCCCAAAGAAGGGGAGAGCGTCTGATAGTGTTTGATGCTGCTAAATGGGTGTTAGTAGGTGTTGTTGGGGGGCGCTGCCCCCCAGACCCCCCGGCAGGAAATTGAATCCCCTGCACCCCCCATGCAGGCTTCATGGCGCTACGCGCCTG
>CAMTOM010000140.1 GCA_947074125.1 uncultured Desulfovibrionaceae bacterium | reverse complement strand
GGGGTGCAGGGGAATCATTCCCCTGCCGGTGGGGAGTCTGAGGGGGCGAGGAGCCACCTCAGTCCACACGCAACATTCTACACTACGACCTCAGTCCACT
The DNA here is from genome assembly GCA_947074125.1 of uncultured Desulfovibrionaceae bacterium. GTDB lineage: Bacteria > Desulfobacterota > Desulfovibrionia > Desulfovibrionales > Desulfovibrionaceae > JAQVCS01. The sequence goes on along the minus strand of CAMTOM010000140.1, from coordinate 4,947 downwards.
CCCAATATTCTTCCTTCTGCCATATGCGCAGTATGGTTTATCGCAGAAATATAATCATGCTCATGATGGGATACGAGCAAAAGATGCACGTCGCTTTCTGCGATGGTTTCAAGCAGACTGAGGTAGGTATTGCGAGTGTTGTGATCCAGACCAGAGCAAGGCTCATCCAGCAGTAAAATATCTGGATAGCCCATCATGGCGCGGGCAAGAAAGAGGAGACGGAGCTGTCCTGTGGAGAGGTGGCGGATTGATTTTTCAGCCAGAGGGGTGAGGTGCCACTTTTGAAGCATTTCATAGGCATACTCGCGTTCTTCGGGTGAATGGCTCCGGTAGATACCGATGGTATTGTCAAAGCCGGAGCATACGAGTTCAAAAGCTGTCAGGTCATAGCTATACAGTGCCTGTCCCAGGTCAGATACCAGGTGGATGCCGTGCTGGATGGTTTCCAGCAGGGAGGTATGCCCGCCGTGTCGTGGGAGGTAACGGCTGATGCTGCCTCCATCGGCGACCATTTCATTTCCGGCGAGGAGGCGCAGGAGGGTAGATTTTCCGGAGCCATTTTTGCCGCGTATGAGCCAGTGTTCTCCCTTTTCCCATTTCCAGTTTATCTGGTGCAGTACCTTTTTGCGATTGATGAAAACGGAGACATTGCGCAGGTCGATCAGTGGCGGTGAGCTTTCCTCTGGATGTTGTAATGTATGGGGGAGGGGGATACCGGACTCATTGAGGTGACTGTGGCGCAGAGGTTCGGGAGTGGCATTGTGTGTGGAGGCAAAAGCCTCTTCACTGACAAGAGAGCCTTTGTGCAGGTATATCTTGTGGTGAAGATAGTCTGGTATGATGTTTGTGCGGTGTGATGCCATAATGAGGGTACCCCATGTCGTATATTCTTCCAGAGTGTCCAGAAAACGTGTGCGGCTTTGGGTGTCCAGTCCTTCTGTGGCTTCATCCAGCAGGAGTAGAGGAGGACGCTTGAGAAGGGCGCGTCCAAGTAAAAGAAGGCGTAGTTGGCCTTGTGAAAGAGAAGGAATTTCCTGATCAAGAAGAGAAAGGATGCGCATGTGACGTGCCAGGCCCAGGATGTGTTCATCTACCTCTTCTGACACTGGGGTGTAGAGCAGTGGCGTATCGTGAAAAGCGGTACGCAGTAATTCCATCCCTTTAATGCACCATCCTTGTTGCAGATAACGCTCATGCTGGGCTGGAGATACGAGGGCTGTCATAGCGCGTCCTGCCAGGGGTGAGCTTTCTTTTCCCTCTGTGGTATGCCAGTAGATATTCCCTGAACTGATCCATATCTCTCCACGCAAGAGACGGAGCAGGGTGGACTTTCCTGAACCATTATTTCCTATGAGGGCAGTGTGCTTTTGGGGAAAGATGTTCAGGGTGAGTGCCTGTAAAATGGGCGTTTCGTGCTGGCGTTGCTGGCCTGGCAGGTAAACAGTGGCCTTTTCAAGGCTTACCAGTGGGCTTTGAGATGAGGGGGTGGCAGGCATGAGAGATCCTTTAGAAAGAACGACTGTGCCATTGTTTGTCTGCGTACCAAACGCTTTGGGTATAGCCAAAAGCTTTGGCGTATGATTCCAGGCGTGCGAAATCGCGCCCGACATCTTGTGTTGCGTGTGCGTCTGAAGCAAAGGTGATGGGGATGTTCAAATCGCGCGCGGCTGCAAGTATTCTGGGGCAGGGATATATTTCTTTGCAGAGCTTGCGAATACCGGCAGAAGATATTTCAAGAGCCATGTTGTTTTCTTTGAGCGCAAGCAGGCCTGTACGCACCATTTCAAAATTATCACTGTGATTGCACCAGGCATGAAAGCGTTCAGCAGAGAATATTTTTATAATATCCAGATGTGCGGCGATTTGAAAAAAGCCGGAGCGTATCATGCGTGTCAGTGAGGTGAAGTAGTGGCTGTAATGTTGTGCGCAGGCTTCGTCAGAAAGGTTTGCCCAGTCTGCGGGATCGGCATCAAAGCCCCAGGTTCCGAGAAAGTGTACGCTGCCCAAAAGGTAGTCATAGGGGTATGCGGTAATCGCAGTGCGGATGAAGCTTTCTTCCGCATCCATCCAGTCTGTTTCCAGTCCAAAAAGTACCTGACCAGGATATTGTTTCTGCAAATCATGAACTTCACGTGCGTAGTCTGGCATATGTTGGGTAAGGTGTTCACGATATTCTTTGGGATAGTCATATCCGAGCGGGCGTGGGGAATGCTCTGAAAAACCATACAGCGTAATCCCCTTTGTCTGTGCTGCGGCGAACATATCCGCAGGGCTGTTTGCGCCATGGGAATAGTGGGTGTGGGTATGCAGGTCAATGGTGATCATCGGTATGCCTTTTGTAAAAAGAAAAAGAGGCGGGGAAATATTCCCGCACCTCTTTATAATAGACCGTCTGGCTCTGCATTACAACAGACGTTTGGATATCTCCTGCGCAGCCTTGCGCCCTGCTCCCATGGCGAGAATAACGGTTGCTGCTCCGGTAACGATGTCACCACCAGCGAAAACATTGGGAATGGAGGTTTCGCCCGTTTCTTCATTGATGACAATGTAACCTTTGGCATTGCGCTCCAGGTTGGGAGTGGCTTCCAGCAGAATGGGATTTGAGCGGGTGCCAAGTGCCACAATGGCCAGATCTGTGGGCAGATCGTAAACATCACCTTCAATAGGTTCGGGACGACAGCGGCCGGAGGCATCTGGTTCACCAAGGCGCATACGCTGCAATGTAACAGACTGGAGTATCATTTGGTCATCGCCATTGAACTGTACTGGCGATGCCAGCATTTCAAAGTTGATACCCTCTTCTTCAGCATGTTCAATTTCTTCGTGACGGGCAGGCATTTCTGCGCGGGTACGGCGGTAGACAATGCTTACTTTTTCCGCGCCCATGCGCATGGCGGTACGTGCGGCGTCCATGGCAACATTCCCAGCGCCAAAGACGGTCACATGTTTCCCTGGGAATACAGGGGTGTCCATTTCCGGAAAGCGATATGCACGACCTAAGTTGACTCGTGTAAGGTATTCATTGGCAGAAAAAACACCAATAAGATTTTCTCCAGGAATACCAAGGAATACGGGCAGCCCCGCACCGACACCAATAAAAACGGCTTTGTATCCCTGTGTGAGCAAATCATCCACGGTAATGGTGCGACCGCCGACCCAGTTCAGATGAAAATTGACTCCTGTCTGACTCATACTGTCAATTTCTGTTTTGACAATATCTTTAGGCAGGCGGAATGAAGGGATACCATAGACAAGCACGCCACCAGGTTCGTGAAGAGCTTCAAAAACATCCACACTGATACCCTTTGCCGCAAGCGAGCCAGCACAGGTAAGAGAGGCGGGGCCTGAGCCAAGACAGGCCACTTTGAGCGTGGTATCGCTGCGTGGACATGCGGCTTCTCCGGTGAGTTGTTCACAGGCACTTTTGGCAATGAAACGATCTGCGACAAAGCGTTCCAGGCGTCCTATGGCTACAGGCTGTCCTTTGGCTGTGAGGACGCACTTGCCTTCACATTGGTGTTCTTGTGGACAGACCCGACCGCAGACAGCAGGAAGGCTGTTGGCGGTTCGGATGCTCCGGTAGGCATCGTCGAACTTACCCTGTGCGGCAAAGCCAATAAATTCTTTGATGGGGACTTCAACAGGGCAACCGCGCATACAAAGAGGTTTCTTACACTGTAAACAGCGCTTGGCCTCGGCAAGAGCCATTTCTTCTGTATAGCCAATGGCTACCTCATCGAAATTGTGCCGTCGGACATTTGCGGGCTGGCAGGGCATTTCTGTGCGGGGAGCAATAGTTTTTTGGGTTTTATTTTCCATGGCATGTACACCTGTATTGTTCCAGAGAAAGAGCTTCCTGGTTGCGGTATGCGCCAAGGCGGCGATGCAGTTCAGCGAAATCCACTTCATGGCCGTCGAACTCTGGGCCATCTACACAGGCAAATTTTGTCTTGCCCCCCACGGTGACACGACAGGCACCGCACATGCCGATACCGTCAACCATAATGGAGTTAAGGCTTACTGTGGTTTTGACACCAAAGGGCTGTGTCGTCTTCGCGACAGCGGCCATCATGGGAACAGGCCCCACTGCTACAACCTCAAAGACATTTTTATCTGTAGCAAGGCGCTGTTGTAAGAGCTCTGTTACGAGACCTTTGTGCCCATAACTGCCATCATCAGTGGAAACGAGCATTTCATCAGCAAAAGAAGTGAGCTCTTTTTCAAAAAGGAGTAAATCCTTACTGCGTGCGCCAATAATGGCGACAACATGATTTCCCGCCTTTTTATGGCCTTTGGCGATATGATGCATGGCGGCAACGCCAGTGCCACCACCAAGGCAGACAACAGTTCCTTTTGATTCGATATGTGTGGCTTTACCCAAAGGACCACAGAGATCCAGAATGGTATCTCCGCTGTTGCATGCTTCTAACATTGCTGTGGTTTTGCCCATAACAAGATAGACGATGGTAATGGTGCCTTGGGAGGGATCTGTATCAGCGATAGTCAGGGGGATGCGCTCTCCTTCAGGAGAAAGGCGAAGCATGACGAAATGACCAGGTTTTGCTTTTTGCGCTATTTGGGGGGCATGAAGAACCAGTTTGCTGGTTTTTCCCGGGATAAGGCTTTCTTTATGCAATATGGGCGTTGGCATGTATTGCTCCTTAGATAAAATCCACGACATAATAGCTGAGTTCAGTATGACTGACAAGAGGAATGCCTGAAGATAACAATTTGTTTGTGCGGGTGAGGCGCGTAGTTTGGGGAGCAGGCTGCATGCCGAATACATGCAGCCTGCCGCCGTTAATGGTCAGTTCTTCTGATTGGTGTGCGATGTAGTATTCTGTATCGTTAATTGTAATACCCGTAAGGGCTTTCTGCCATTTTGACGAGATTGTTTTTCATTTTTGTGTATTGTTAGAGAATCACCTTGTGTGCTCCCTGCCCTAT
>CAMTOM010000139.1 GCA_947074125.1 uncultured Desulfovibrionaceae bacterium | reverse complement strand
GTAAGCGAGGGAGTAACAGCGATATCGTGAGTGGGTCGAATAGACACAATAAGTGTGGGATGCACAGCGCAGGCGAAAGGGTATGAAAAAATTAGACTGTTGTGAGGTTGTACAGGATGTCATGAAAGCGTCCAAGTCCTTTGAAGGTGTCGTGTACAAAAATGAAGTCACTATTATCGGCAAGCATGTTCTCATCAAAAGGTATTTGCGGAAAATCACTATCAAGAAGGGTGCGGAGTGCATCTGGAGCGAACTGGTGAAAGGCGGGCTCCACATCCATAAGACAGGCAAGAGGGCCATAATGTTTGAGGCTTGAGATGTCATCCTGAATCAGAATATCCGCATCAAGATAGATAACCGTATGGTATTCTTTAAGCAGGTCAAAAATTTCATAACGTGCGAAACTGATATGGGAATATTTTTTCAGACTGTTCCACTCATCACACTCTTTTTCGGTGAGCGATGTTTTTTTCTGAAATATTTCAAAGGTATATTTTTTGAATCGTATATTTTGGCCAAGTTTTTTCAAGAGTGCCATATCTGTTTTTGAGAAACCATCATGATAGATAATGACATCAGAGGCCAGCGCTGGTGAATGCCGATGCAGCCCAATAATGACATTGGCAATACTGAAGGCAAGGTCGCTGGTTGCTGTAAGAACAATGGCGGTATCTTTTTTCATAACTACTCACTCTATACCTTTTTATGCAAAAGGTGGAGGCATTTTCTTGAAAGCTGTATACAAGGGGGCATGGGTATGTTGCACCAACTCTCTCAAGGTTGCGGCAATAGCAGATTTGCTGTCGAGCGTGGCTTGTGTTCTGTAAATAAGCCCCATAGCATTTTCCTCAACCATAAAAGGCAGACCATTTATTTCCGCTGGAAATGTGGCGAAGAGTTCGCGCATTTCTGTTATGTGTGTTTTCCCTCTATAGCAGAGTAATACCAGAACGTGTCCGGCTCTTGCAAAACCATAACTGATGCTGTGATCAAGGTTTTTGAGAAAAAAGCTATAGGGGTTTCGTGTAAAGTCCCAATGTGGACGCACAATATCCGGAATGTCATCCAAAATACTCTCATACAGCTTTTGCCAGTATTCAAGATAGTCAAATTGACGCAGATATTCTGAGGCCTGTTTGGGGATGTAACCCTGAAAACGTATCTGTCCCTTATAGGGAGAGCCTCCCAATGTTTCCCATTCGCTGTTATTTTCCATCCACTCTGGAAACACCTGCTGCAAAATCGCATGGTTCCAGATCTTGTTTTGACCGGCAAAATGTACAACGGAGGGTTTATCTGTCATATCGGACGGAAAGTAAATAAGATGATGATAGCGCGAGGGTAAATCCGCAGTATCTATTTTGTGGGCAAGGGTATAAAGATTAAGGATGGCCTGATCGCGATAGCGCTGTTCTGCAAGATATTTCCATGTGAGCTGGTAAAGCTCACTGGTGATGGTCTCATGCTGTTCCAGATCATCACGGGCAACGATAACACCGCAGTTGCGAGTCAGACGCGTCATGTCGGGGAGAACGCCAAAATCGTCAAGAAGAATCCGCGAAAATGCGCCATCAACAAACTGATGTGCGACTGAGTCCGTATCGCGTACAAGGCCAAGAGGGCCATAGGCTGTCATGCCAGAGATGTCGCCTTGAATAAGAATGTCGGTATCCAGATAGATGACATTGTGATATTCCTGCAAGAGGTCAAAAATCTCGTAGCGCGCATAGGTCAGATGGGTAAGGCGGGAAAAATTTTCGTCCAGGTGGGCTTGTGATGCGTCAATCCCAAGCCTTTGCTGGAGCATTTCCATTGTATAGGGACGGACAAGGAGCGATGGTTCAAGAGTCTCAAGGCGCTCCAGGTCTATATGAGAAAAATGGTCATAATAGAGAATAACATTGTCTGCAAAACGGGGCGAGTGGCGTTGCAGGGCTACAAGAATATTAGCAACCGCAAAGGCGAGATTGCCTGTGGCGGCGATAAGTATGGCAGTATTTTTTTTCATTGCAAAGCGCTGGTTGTTACGTATTCTTTATTATATTATGGTGTGATTGATAGATGATGTACCATAAGTGCTGCCTATAATTCATTGTTACTAGTGTAACAATAGTAAAAGAGAGCACGGTAATATCAATACATCATATTTTTTATAATGGGACATTGAGGAAGTATTTTTGAGCAGGCCCCTTGCCTTCCTTACGCAGTATGCCATGGGTGACGAAGAGTTGCAAATCATACTGAGCAGTACGATCTGAGATCCCTTCCTGAATCAATTCCTGATATTCCTGGCGTGTAATAGTTTTTCGTTCATGCAAAAGACCTGCGAGCATTTTTTGCCGCCTGTTCATTTCAAGCCCGTGCAGGATAGCATCCATTGTCTCCCCGCTTTGTGGTGTGAGTGAAGCCTGTACAGGAGCTTTTTTTACGGTGACAGGTGGTGTCGGCTTTGGCTCAGGTTGTATCGGTTTTGGCTCAGGTGGCTGCTGGGTGGGCTGGGGTACTGCTGGTTGCGGTGGCGTGGCGACAGCAACAGGCGCGGGTTTGCTTTCTTCCAACGTCGGGCGGGGAGGAATATCCCATGAGAAGGGACTGCACGCGACAGTGTCTTTATTGGGGCTTTCGTGAACAAAAAGGGGCTTGCGGTTTTCCCTTTCGTATAGTTTTACAGGGGCGGCATATTTGCGCATGGTTTCTGGAGCCTCAGGCGCAATGTCTTCTGCGTAAATACGTTGGTCGGCACTGTTGCTGGCGGCTTGAACAAGGGTATTTTTGAGCTGGCGTACATTGCCCGGCCAGTCAAAATGCAGCAATTTTTCCAATGCTCCGTTGGTGATAAGGCTGCCTCTTTGTTGGGGGTCTCGAAGGGTCTGTGAGAGGAAGTAGCTTGCCAGTAAAGGAATATCTTCCTTATAGGAGCGTAATGGAGGAATGCTGATAGTGGCCGAGGAGAAGTGGGAATACAAAGCCTCATGAAAATGTTGCTGTGCCACTTCCTGTGGTAAGCTGTCATTGGCGACAGCAATGATACGGGCGTGATAGGGAATATCCTGATCGCTCCCCAGTGGGCGGATACTGCGAGTCATAAGGGCATTGGCAATAATATGCTGTACTTTCGGTGTGGCTTTATCAATGGCATCCAGGACGAGGGTGCCCTTGCCCACACTGTAAAAAGCCCCCGTACGGTCTTGCTGGGCTTCCGTGACGCTGCTTTTCACATGCCCAAAAAGAGTGTCCAGCAAGAGATTTTCATCCAATGAAGCGCAGTTAATGGAAAGGTAGGGGGATTGCGCATTGCTGCTGCTTTTATGAATGGCGCGCGCGACGGTATCCTTGCCACTGCCTGTTTCCCCAAGAATCAAGAGATCATTGGGCAGGGAAGCGGCTTCAAGGATTTGTTGACGCAAATCACGCACAGCCTGACTTTTTCCTGCCAGTCCCAATGGCGGCGAGGCAACAGTTTCGGGAAGGTGTGTGGCCACTTCGCGCCGCTGTTGTGCTGCGTGAATATTCCGGCATTTTCTGACAAGAAGAGCGGCGCGCTGGAGGCGGGCAAACAAGGTGTTTATTTCTGTGCAAAGATCTGTGAATTCCTGTGGTTGTGGCCAGAGGTGCAGTGGGGCATCTCGCTTATGCGTGTTTTGAGCATGCAGTAATTCTGTAATGGTGCTCAGGCGTAGAGCCAGACGACTGCCTAGCTGATAGAGGCATGTTCCCAGCAGAGCAAGCAAGATAAGAGCGCAGAAGGCGTAAAGATACCATATCAATGTTCCGGAACTATTAGTATCAAGTACAGCAATGCCCCCAATCAGGAGAGGCTGCGCACCATTCCCCTGAAAGAAGACAGGTTCAAAAGCAAGTGATGTTGCAGAGGCATTGTTTTCTCCTCCAAGTGTATCGTCTGTGAGGCGGAGAGAACCTTGTTTGCCCTGCAAAATGTCATCAAGCATTTTCCAGTACTGTTCATACATGGCGCTGGGGCGAAAGGCGATGGGAAAATCAGAACGTCCGCTATCTCCTTTCAAACCTGCTCGCACGGTATCTGTGGAAAGGGCAGGAATGATATCTGCGGGGGCTTCCGACTGAAAGAGAATCCATCCTTTCGTATCAAAGAAAAAACTGGGAAGTGGTGCTGTGTTTCCTGCTTCTGCATTGGGGGGTGTCGACAGGCTGAGGTGATTACGCAGAGCCTGTATGTCTGTTGCAAAAATAAGTATGCCTCTAACATCACCTTGAGGATTTTTTACTGGCAGGGCACGGCGCAATGTGTAGAGCGAAAGTGCTTGCTTGGTATTGTCAATGGAAAGTGTGGGGTATGTCACATGAACAGGGCTGCTTTGTGGCATTGCTGTTTGTGTAGTGGTGAGATGTTCTCTCTCTAATAACGGAGCTGCGGATTCTTGAAAAACAGAAAAAGGGAGTGGTGTGACTTTGCCTTGATGGATCAGGAGAGCATAATGTTCATTGGGATTTGTTCCAATAAAGGCGACCTCGTGTACGCTCTCTGGTTTTTCCTTGGCATAGCGTTGCAGGTAACGTGTCATTGCGAATTGATCTTGAGCGTCTGGTGCAACCCGTACAAGAGCGGTATACATGTCCTGAAGACTGGACTCTATATCACGGCGGAGCAACATGGATTGCAGTTGCGCATTGCGCGATGCGAGCTGCTCGGTAGAACGCTCGGCAACATATGCGCAAATTCCAAGCAGAACAAGTACGGCAAAGGAAAGGATGGGAAACCAGAGCTTGATGATATCCCATTTGAGTTTGCGTGATGGAAAAAGCCTTTCCTCTGAAGTGTGCTGTGAAGATGCAGAGGCTGTAGAAGAAAGCATGAAGAACCTCCCAGAAAACAAAAAACACGCAAAAGAAAAAATAACTTACACATAAAAAGATTGCGTGCATTGCGCATATCGCGAAAAACAATAAAAAATAGCTTGCGTTTTCACAAAAGCTAATTTGAAGCATATAGCTTGCATTCCTCTGGGCGATTTAACATATGGAAAACAGAAAGCACTTATTTCCGGGTTTTTTTCCTCTGTCATCAAGTGAGGGATAT
>CAMTOM010000138.1 GCA_947074125.1 uncultured Desulfovibrionaceae bacterium | reverse complement strand
TTCATTAAATACACGTAATCCCTCTGGAGCCATTTCCCACTAAAAAGAGATGGCTTTATTCCACTAAAAAGCAGTATCACTCTACGCAACCTGCCGCCAGCACGTGTTGAGAGTTACAGACGCAGCAAGCTAGGATATAAGGCCTAAAAAACGAAATGCGGCTCTAAAGCTCCAAGTAAATTTTTCACACTATCCCCCTCAAATAACATATATGAGCTGACCATATAAGGATTTTCCATGTCTGATTCTGAAAACTTTCTGGTCATCTCGGATCTTGGTATACGTTTACAACGTAATGGTTTGCCAGTCACAGCAGTAACTGATGTCAATCTTACCCTTCCCGCAGGAAAGATCACCTGTCTCGTGGGGGAGTCAGGTTGTGGCAAAAGTCTCACTGCAAAAGCCGTTCTTGGTCTTTTGCCCTCTGGTGCCACAACAAATGGTAATATTCTTTATAAAGGAAAGAATCTCCTTACGTTGTCTTCCAAAGCACTCCAAAAAATTCGCGGCCACAAAATCGCCATGATTTTTCAGGAACCCATGACATCGCTGAACCCTGTACTCACGGTGGGAGAACAAGTCGCGGAGCCTTTACGCCTTCACCTTTCCCTTTCTGCCACTGAAGCTCAGAAAACCGTTTTAGAACTCTTTCGCCAGGTGGGCATTCCCTCTCCTGAGATGCGCTATCAGGATTATCCACACCAACTTTCTGGTGGTATGCGCCAGCGCGTCATGATTGCCATGGCTCTTTCCTGCCAGCCTGATATTCTTCTGGCAGATGAGCCGACAACAGCACTGGATGTCACCATCCAAAACCAAATTTTACAACTCCTGCGCCACGAGTCTCTGACACGCAATATGGCAGTACTCTTAATTACCCATGATCTTGGTGTTGTAGCACAAATGGCGGACAATATTTTTATCATGTATGCCGGACGCATTGTGGAGTCTGCTCCAGCAGGCGCCCTCCTCAGTAACCCACTTCACCCCTACACCCAGGGACTACTCCAGTCAGCACCAACACTTGATGCCGCAACCCGCTCAAGACTTCCTTCCATTCCTGGCACTGTGCCCTCACTGGGGAGCATTCTTTCCGGCTGCCCTTTTGCGCCTCGCTGCTCCCAAAAGACAGAGCGCTGCACTCATGACCCTGCACCACAGCCACTCTCTCTTCTAGATGATATCGCAAAAGAACCTGTGATTCCTCATATGGTTTCTTGCTGGCACGCGACATAATACATCAAGTAAAAACAAATCTTTTTTCGTGCATTCAAAAAGGCTGCCTTTTGATGAAAGATCAAAAGGCAGCCTTTACAAATAAAATACATCCCCAAAAACTACAGGGCATTAATATCAGGCATATTTAGACTATTACATACTCTGAATGATGCTCTCACTTATAAAAAGTCAGGATCAACAGCCGCCTTACCGCCAGCCAGCATCATGCGTACATAGTGAAGACCATATTCATCAACAGGAATGATAGGAAAACTCTCCCGACACGAGTCACAAACAATCATGCCAGGCTGGGTGGGACTCACCACAGGTACATGCCGCGCACAATATGGGCACTGGTAGAAAAAAAGGATCTCCATACCATCAGGAGATACGGGCGTGACTGGCTTTTTTTTACTCATGACCTCTCCACCAATACCTGCCCCGTCATGACAGAAGGAATTTCCAGATGCCATAACGACAGCAGTGTTGGCGCAACATCTGCCAGGCGTCCAGGCCTCAGGCGATGTTCTGTCCCTTCTTCTACCAACAAACAGGGAACGGGATTCGTTGTATGTGCTGTGTGAGGATTACCCTGAGCATCCAGCATCATTTCACAATTACCATGATCAGCAATCAAGAGCATACGCCCCTGACGTGCCAGCACAGCCTTTACCATCCGTTCAACACACGTATCAACAGTCTCACATGCTGCAATGGCTGCTTCTAAAATACCCGTATGCCCGACCATATCACCATTGGCCAGATTGCATACCACAAAGTCATACTGTCCCGATTCCCATGCCTCAAGAAAAGCATCCGTTACGGGTATGGCACTCATAGCTGGCTTTTTATCATACGTATCAACATCACGCGGCGACTCTATAATAATGCGTTTTTCACCAGCAAAAGGCTTTTCTTCGCCTCCGTTGAAAAAATAGGTCACATGCGCGAATTTCTCTGTTTCAGCCAAACGCAACTGTGAGCATCCCAAACGAGAAAGAGTTTCTCCCAAAGTCATTTTGACAGGCTCTTTGGGAAAAGCCACCGGAAAAGAAAATGTCGCATCATAGGATGTCATGGAGGCAAGAGCTGCAAGTACAGGGACTTTCCCCCGCTCAAAACCAGTAAAGTCAGACTCTGTCAGAACACGCGCCAACTCTCTCATGCGATCTGCACGAAAATTGAAGAAGAACAAGGCATCCCCATCCTGTACAGGCGATGGATGTGTACCAATACATGCAGGCTTGATAAATTCATCTGTTATGCCCGCAGCATACGCAGCCTGTACACATTCCTCTGCCGAAGCAAATACGGCTCCTGCACCATGTGCCAGCGTTTCCCAGGCCTCCTGTACACGCTCCCAGCGTGTATCACGATCCATGGCATAATAACGCCCCGTCACAGAAGCGATAGAGGCATTTTTTAGCGGAGCCAGAATGGCCTCCAACTGCCCGATGTATCCCATACCACTCTGTGGTGGTGTATCCCGTCCATCCATAAAGCAATGTATACGTACGGGAACGTCTGCGGCATCTGCCATACGCGCAAGAGCTTCCAGATGGCCTATATGACTGTGTACCCCGCCATCAGAAAGCAAACCTGCCAGATGCAAGACAGTTCCGTTTTTGCGGGCAGCTTCAATACACTCCAGTATCACGTGATTCTGAACAAATTCGCCCTCTTCAATAGCAACATCAATCCGTGTCATATCCTGATAGACAACTCTACCAGCACCAATATTTAAATGCCCGACTTCAGAGTTTCCTATATAGCCCGATGGCAAACCCACATCACGTCCTGATGCCGCGAGTTCTGTATGCGGGTAGCGAGCGAAAAGAGCATCCAAACAAGGAGTCTTCGCTAAAAAAGGGGCATTTCCAGGGCCAGGCGGAGCAATCCCCCAGCCATCCAGAATAAGGAGGAGTGTCGGTGTCATTCTTTTTCTTCTCCAGACGGCAAACGCCATAATGCTTCTAAATTATACAGGTGGCGTACCGGTTCTTGAAAAATGTTTACAATGACATCATTTAAATCCACCAGAATCCATTGTCCAGTCTGATAGCCTTCCATGCGCAGATATTCATACTTTTTCTCATTGCAAAGCTGCATGACACCATCAGCCAGACTTTGCCCATGGCGCATTGAAGAAGCCGTTATTACCAAAAGAGCCTCGGCAAACGCACTTCTGCCAGCAAGATCCAGAGTCACAATATCAGCAGCTTTGTGCTCTTCGAGCCATACAACAATATCTGATATTTTTTCCTGTGTGGAAGCTGTCGAAAATCGTTTGGAAGAATGTGATGTATTTTGCATTGGCCTCATATATCCCAAAAGCTGTCAGACCGCAAATATTCTTATCCTGCTGGATGCCAGAATACGCTGTCCTGACAAAGAAATATCAGCTATCATGAGTTGACTGTCTAAAAAATTTATTCCTATCCACAACAACGATGGGGCTTGACCATTGCCATGCTTTGCGGCAATGCTAACAAATTCATATGCAAGGAGTACGCCGTGTTCAACACCAAGATGGAAACCCTCCCTCGTGAAGAGATCGAAGCCCTACAGCTGCGCAGACTTAAAGAATTGTGTGTCCGCGTTTATGCGATGGTTCCTTTTTACCGTAAACGCTTTGATGAAGCAGGTGTGCGCCCTGCCGATATCCGCAGCCTCTCTGATCTCAAGCTTCTCCCATTCACTGAGAAGCAGGATATGCGCAACAATTACCCTTATGGACTTTTCGCCACACCACGCGAAAATATCGTACGCATTCACGCATCCAGCGGCACCACAGGACGGGCAACAGTTGTAGGCTATACTGCCCGCGACATCGACAATTGGGCAGAATCTGTTGCCAGAGCTCTGGGCTGTGCTGAAATCAATTCCAAAGATTTCATTCACGTAGCGTATGGATACGGTTTGTTTACGGGCGGTCTGGGACTTCATTATGGCGCAGAAAAATTGGGAGCAACGGTTATTCCCGCCTCAGGAGGCGCTACACGCCGTCAGGTACAGCTTCTGAAAGACTTTGGCGCCACAGCACTTTGCTGTACACCATCCTATGCCCTGCACCTCTGGGAAGCCGGACAGGAAGCTGGTATTGATTTTACAGCACTTCCCCTACGGAAAGGAATTTTTGGAGCAGAACCCTGGACAGAAAGCATGCGTCAGGAGATTGAGCGCAAACTGAATATTGATGCGCTCAATATTTATGGATTGTCTGAAGTCATGGGGCCTGGTGTTGCCATGGAGTGCCTGCGTGCAAAAAACGGCATGCATATATGCGAAGATCAGTTCTTGCCTGAAATCATTGACCCTGTCACTGGCGAACAACTGCCTCCAGGAGAGATGGGAGAACTGGTTATTACCACTCTCACGAAAGAAGGCATTCCTCTTCTGCGTTATCGCACTCGCGACCTGACATCGCTTGATTACACACCATGCCTTTGTGGCAGAACAAACGCCCGTATTGGTCGTTTGAGCGGTCGTAGTGACGATATGCTGATCATTCGCGGGGTCAATGTCTTCCCACAGCAGATTGAAAGCATGCTGCTTGAAAATGAAGGAATCAGCCCCAATTATTTGATTGTCGTTGATCGTAAAGACAATCTGGACACACTGGAAATTCAGGTTGAAGTTTCGGACGCTTTTTTTGCTGATGAAATCCGTAAACTTCAGGAGATCGGAAGAGCACACGTCTGAACTCCAGTCACCTTCAGAAAACTCGTATGCCGTCTTCTGACTGCAAAAAAAAAGATCTAACATCACCATCATAACATTCATGTTCACCGATCATACGACAGTTCCAAATCATAATACCCTTTTTATAATCCTATACGATTA
>CAMTOM010000137.1 GCA_947074125.1 uncultured Desulfovibrionaceae bacterium | reverse complement strand
AAGATGTTATTCTTCATAACAACATCACAAATAACAATAGTAGAATTATTGTAAATTACAAACTATTTTGTCAAAAAATTAGCGATCTACTAAATGAATATAATAGCTCATCTGATAAATTTAATAAATTTATTTTAACCTTACTTGATAGACTTGTGATATTACCGATTCATTGTGAATCAGAAGATGATGCTCTAACTATTTTTGAAACGATAAATAATAGAGGAATGTCACTCACAGACTCAGATATATTCAAATCAACATTATATTCTAAAACAAAAGATAAAGAAGAATTTATTTCTGCATGGAATGATCTTGAAAACCATGAGGATCTATTTAGAATTTTAATGCATATTCGCAGAGCAGATGAAAATGAAAAAGGAAGAGAAATTGGGTTAAGAACTTTTTTTAATATCAAATCAGGGAATCTTAACAATATAGATTCAACAATGAATAGCTTAAAACTAATAAATAAGATCTCACAAGATTGGCCTAAAACAAATAAAATTAATATATTATGGTTCATACTTGAAACTTATCCCAATTACTATTGGAAATTCCCACTATATATTTTTCTACATAAATATGGCAAATTAAATAGCGAAGGAATATACGAATTAGATGAAGATAAAATTATTGAGTTTGAGTCACTTATAGAAGAAACTGTCAAATACTTCTTTTTTAAAGGAGTAGTCTACAATTCTGGAACTGCAGTAAAAGACACATCATTTAGTATTTCTGCAGCAATCGCCCACAATCAACCTTATTTAGATGAATATAAAAAGAATATAAAACCTGGAGAATGGACTGTTTTTTCAAGCCATATAACTGCAACAGATACAGGGCGATGCTTTAAAGGACTACTATACTTAACTGCATATCTTAATCCTAAGCAGGATTATGCTGAACTCGAAAATGCTTTCAATTCTAACGTACATATTGAACATATCCTACCTCAAAAATGGGCTGATAACAACGATTGGGATAAGGATTGTGCTCTAGAAAAATTAAATATTTTTGGGAATAAAGTACCATTTGAATGGAAACTGAACATCAGTGCAACCAATGCTTTTTTTGGTAAAAAGAAAGAAAAATATTCAAAATCTGCAATACAAGACGTTCAAGATTTAACAAATTTAAAAGAATGGACAGCAGAAGAAGTTGATTCAAGACATAAGAAACTTCTAAAAAGACTTACAACCTTTTTTGGATCCTTTAAAAACCTTAAAAATTAAAAAAAACTGCCCCCTTTGCATCACTTGACGCTTTTTTGCCTTCCTTTGAAAAACCACAGCGGGCATACCCTTAATGAGTATGCCCGCTGTTATTTCCTGCATTCCTGCACATCAATTCTAGCAATATGATTTTGAGTTCCAGCCCTATCATTCCTTAACAGGAATAACATGAATAGCTTTCACCAGTAAGCGAATCTGGTCACCTTCTTTGAGCCCCATTTCTCGCAGGGAATCTGTGGAT
This sequence comes from uncultured Desulfovibrionaceae bacterium, assembly GCA_947074125.1. Classification (GTDB taxonomy): domain Bacteria; phylum Desulfobacterota; class Desulfovibrionia; order Desulfovibrionales; family Desulfovibrionaceae; genus JAQVCS01. The sequence continues at coordinate 3,604 of CAMTOM010000137.1, read as the reverse complement.
AAAATAGATGTTACGTCGCCTGCATCTGTCAGTACGCATTCCACCTGCGACATAATATCGCCCTGCTTCACATTCTTCACCGTTGCCTTAAGGGAATTACGAACACCATACTTCATACGATTTCTCTCCTTGATACTGCTATATGTTGCAATATAGTCATCTTACAATGGCTTGCGCCCCAGAACAATACATTTTTGCGGGCATACAGGCACACAGTCACCACAATTGGTACAGTTCGCCTCATCGGGTCGCGTATCCAGATAACAGGCACGACGGCACTTGTCACAATCATTGCATTTCGAGCTTTTATGCACGCCGAAAAGCGCCACCTTGCGAACAAGCTCCAGCACTCCCCCCATCGGACAGGCAAAACGACACCACACCCCCATCACCACAAGAGATAACAGGAACAACAGCACAACAATACCCGTGCGTAATTCCCACATAGGGAAGGCGTGCTGCATGGTAAGAGATACAGAAGGCCAAAATTCTCCAACCCGAATGGGAAGATTCACACGCGGCTGGTTGAGAACAAAATACACCCATATCGCAAGCAGCAGCATAAGATATTTGCCATTATTGAGCGTCATAAGCGACTGCGGCAATAGCTTCGCTCTGCGAGAAATGACGCTGAATACTCTAGTAAGTGATCCACCTGGACACATCCAGCCACAAAAAGCTCTGCCAAAGAGTATCCCAACTGCCAGCCATATTCCCCAAAAGCCCCAGAAAAAATTTGCCACACGCCCCGGACATGTCATGACAGGGCAGTTCTGACAGCTCACAAAAGGCACCACAAAGGGGCAACGAAACAAGCCATATAATGACCACTCGCCCAAAAACCAGAGAGAGATGAGTTGCACAGTCCTATTCACAGCCCACAATACACGCAAACGTTTGCTGGGGCGTGCGGTAATAACATCAGACATCTTTCACCTCCAGCTCTTCCACAAGCTCCTGTCCTCTGACAGACTGGGCAGGAATAAAGCCACCACGCTCAAAATACGCCTGCCCCTCAAGGCTGGTAATCCAGTTCAGATAGGTCTTAGCCTCAGGCAAGTCCTTTGCGTTGGTCATAATACCTACAGTAAAAGTCAGTGGATTTTTGGGAAAAAACTGCGGCGGGATAGGAATAAACTCCAGATGTTCTGCATATCGTGGCGTACGGCAGATACGACATTCCACAATCATGGCATCAGATTTGCTCTCGATGACTTCTGTAATAGACCGTTGCACACAGGTAGCGCGCGGATCCAGCACATTGGGCATAATCTTGTCCAGCAAAGCAGCATTTTTTAAAAGACCCTGTATTGCCTGCCCGCCTGGAGGTGAAGCCAGCGGCGCCATGGAAACCCGAACTCCTGCCTGCACCAGATCTTCAAGCTGCTTGATTCCAGTCGGGTTGCCCTTACGCACCGCAATACCATAATGCGTGAAACACAAAGGTACAAAACCGAACAGAGCACCTTCTTTACGCAACTGCTTTGCCAAACCAAGCCCACGTCCGGCAAAGACATCCGTACTGCCGCCTCCATTAAGCAAGGACTTGCCGAGAGCCGATGCTCTGGCTCCTGTGTAGGCAACATCAATACCCGTCTGAGCAGAAAAGGCTTCATGCGCCAGACACATGGGTTCGGATAATCCCCCGCACGACCACACACGCAAACGCCCACTTTTTGCCGTGGCAGCTTTTGCCATTGGAGCCAGTTGCGGCGCAACAGCAGCGCCGGCAACACCTGCTCCTAACGAAGCCAGAAAAGCACGGCGCTTCCATACCTTTTTTTCGTCCATACCCCTTTCTCCTTTTCTTATAGCGAAAAATAAAAAACCCGTGACAGACACGGGCGGGCGACGAAATGGATACAGAAATTGCGGAAAAAATAGTCAAGCACCGCAGTGTACACAAAGCATCCAGCTTCGTCGCACACTACAGCGTCAGGTCATACCAGGCATCTGCCCCAGGCAGATGCTGACAGGGAGATTATGTGAAGACAGTCGTAACATCATAGCCTTTACAATCCCTTTGCAGCACAAGAGATAAATACAAATGGCATTACATACTTTGAGTAAAATACTATTTTATGAGCGCATACAAGAGATGTCAATAATGAATATATTATTACATAACATCAATAGCCTTTTATGCCACATCTTTTTTTATTCACTAAAACCATAGCTATGCACTATCATACTTTAACTGTTAAGAAAGCATTACTGCACCATTATCAGATGAGAATCACCATTCTATTTATATATCAAAACTGAAGATTCCTTCGACATCTCACCCTAAAAAAGCACACCGCTACAACGCTGACTCGGCTTCTTCCAAGGATGCGTATCCATATAAAGCCACCATGTGCCCCATTGAGAGAATAGTCAGATTTGCCCCTTGAGATTCAAGCTCGCGTATATAGGCGGCGTATATTGTCAGTGTCGCAAAAGAATATGTCTGCAATTCACCGCGCAAATACACTTCAAAAGATGTCATTCCTGATGCTGTCGTATTTTCCACAGGTCTGCCCCGACTGGCAAGGCGAGGATATGTTGTCGCAAAAATATGCTGCCAGGCAAGCTGAATGCTACATATTGTGTCGACCAGCACAATATGCTCAGAAGACAGTGTGGGCAGTGCCGCTTCGAGTTGTGCGTATTCCGCAGGGGCGGTGTACTGCATCATGCGGGCATATTTTTCTGAAAGGATATTTCGCCCTTCTTCATTGGCTGTCATAAGATCATGCAGATAGCTGTCGAGCATTGCCTTATTCCAGGATAAAAACTGGCTTTTGCGCATAATCACAAAGGTTTTATAATCATTCTGGCATGAGGCGCGCCCTCCCACATTATGCACTTCCTGAAACGCTTCCCACTCAAGCGCAACAATATTCTCAATAACTGCCTGCATACTAGCCCTCCGTAATATGAAGTGAACGCAATGTTCTATCGTCGATACGCTGCATCACCTGTTCGGCATGAATAGCAAGAAAATCATCATCTGAATCTGTCAGCCCTTCCTGCTGCAATCGCATTTTGATGATACCACAAATACGCTCAATAATCGCGACATTCCTGTCCTGTTCATTCAAAACTGTCAGCATTTCTTTTGGTGTCCCAAACTGCCATGCGCCCAGATCTATATCCCCCAGCGACAGTTCTCTAACAAGTTCTGAAAGAGTCTCTACATCGGGCAGATCCCGCATGGCACGGTGCATCCATTTATAAAAAGGCATGTAGCGCCTGTTGAGAAGAAAGACCATTGATATTGTGCTGGTGATAAATTCTCCCAAAGCCAGACGGGCAGCCGCGACCTCCTTCCGACACAGACAGCGTGCATAATTATACTGTCCTGACTGCGCCATAACAGCGGCTCTGGCAGCTATTTTTTTCCTGCGAACATCCTCAGGATAAAAAGCCCGCAGATCGCTGCGAATACGCGAAAAATCCCCACAGGGATCATGAAACACGTGACCATTCGTGGCTGCCGCCAGTCGGGACTCTTGGGTAAAAAGCCATTCGACAAGATTTGCTGGAGCCTGAGACCGACCGATATGCCTGCGGAAAAAAAGCTCAATCTCATGACACACAACACCTCAACCCGCGTGGGCGC
>CAMTOM010000136.1 GCA_947074125.1 uncultured Desulfovibrionaceae bacterium | reverse complement strand
CAACCATACTCAGAATAAACGCAACAAGCCAGTTTTCCATAAAACCTTGCCTTAAAAAGGATTGTCAGCACACCGTAAAAGACATACGGTAACAGTACTCGGAATTATCTTTTACCAAGGGAGAAATTCATGGCAACCATCATGCCCCAGACAGAACTGCTCAAAAAGGCTGCTGCATGGATAGCAGAACAGCGTAGCGAGCATCCCGCAAAAGATCTTTACAGTATTTTCGACGAAGCTGGCATGCGCTTTAATCTGCCTCCCAAAGATGCCCTTGCACTGGAACGACTGTTCACGCAGCAAACAGAAGAACAGATATAAAAGACCTCTTTTTGCGCAGGCGCACAATACTTACGCGATACGACTGCCATTAGGCGCAGCAGCAGCCACGGTCACAAGTGTCAGTTGACCATCTTTCTCGGCAGTAAGCACCATGCCATGCGATGCCAGACCACGAATGACACGTGGCGCAAGATTGGCAACAACACATACTTGCAGCCCCGTCAGCTCTTCTGGGCGGTAATGTGCCGCAATACCAGAAAGAATCTGGCGGGGTTCCTCTTCGCCAAGATCAATCATGAACTTCAAAATACGATCGGCATCAGGATGTTTTTCTGCAGAGAGAATTGTTCCCACGCGAATATCTACCGCAGTAAACTGGTCAAAAGCGATGACGCTTTCGACCTCTTCAGGATTTCCCACAGCACTGCCCTTTTGTGAGGCTTTCGCAGCGGACTTTTTTTCTTTCCCTACAGCAGGTACTTTGGGTGTCACTTCTTTCTCTGGCATTTCCCTGCGAGGAAATAAATTTGATGATGCGGCCAACTGCCCTCCCACAGGCAGCACGCCCCACATATCGATTTCCTGTTCTAGCGCCTGTGTCGGAATGCCATCTTCTGGCACACTGAGACCAAGCTGCTCCAGCATACCTGTTGCCGCAGTAGGCATGACAGGCCATACACACCGCGCCACCTTGCGCAAGGAGTCCAGCAAGGTATACAGCACAGAGCCAAGACGCGCGGTATCACCCTGCTTGAAAAGAGCCCAGGGCGCTTGCGTATCCACGTACTTGTTCAACGCACGCACAAATTCCCACAGCGCATCCAGAGCATGGGAAAAACGCGCGTTTTCAAAAAGCTGTATATAGTTACGTAACGCTTCCGAACCGATTTCACGAATGCGCGCATCGTCATCGTGCTCCGCTGCTGATGCAGGTGTCACGCTATCAAAATACTTTGCGGTCATGGCAAGCACACGGCTGAAAAGATTGCCGAGATCATTGGACAGATCCGCATTGATGCGAAGTGTCATGCTTTCCTGAGTGAATGACGCATCCGAACCAAAGGCCATTTCGCGCAAAAGGAAATAACGGAACGCATCCAAACCAAAATGCTCGCTCATCGCCAGAGGATCTACAACATTCCCCAATGATTTTGACATCTTGGCATCACGAGCCAGCCAATAGCCATGCACATTCAGATGACGGTACAAGGGCAGCCCCGCCGCATGCAGCATGGTTGGCCAAAACACCGCATGGGGCTTTAAAATATCTTTGGCAACGACATGCTCAACCCCAGGCCAGAAACGCTGGAAATCAGCACCTTCCGGGCCTCCCAGCGCACTGATATAGTTGATAAGAGCATCAAACCAGACATAGCAGACATAGTCTTTGTCAAAAGGCAGCTCAATGCCCCACGTCAGGCGGGATTTGGGACGCGAAATACATAAATCTTCCAAAGCGCCACTCTCAAGCATGGCAAGCGTTTCTGTGCGATAGCGCTCAGGACGAATAAAATCAGGATTCGCCTGAATATATTCTTTGAGCCAGGGAAGGTATTTGGACATGCGGAAAAAATAATTTTTTTCGCTGATAAATTCTGGTTTGGTAAGGTGCTGCGGACACAGACCATTTTCCAGTTCTTTTTCGGTATAAAAACGCTCACAGCCATAACAGTAATGTCCGCCAAACTCGCCAAAATAAATATCACCCGCATCATACACACGCTGCAAAAAAGCCTGCACGACAGCTTTGTGCTCAGGATCTGTCGTTCGTACGAAACGGTCATTGGCAATACCAAGATGCGGCCATAATTGGCGGAACTGCGCACTCACGGCATCCACAAAAGCCTGTGGATCTTTCCCCTGTTTTTCTGCTGCCTGAACAATCTTGTCGCCATGTTCATCTGTCCCTGTCAAAAAGAGGGTATCCCTGCCAAGGAGCTTATGAAAACGCATCCAGGAGTCGGCAATGATCGTCGTGTAGGCATGTCCCAGGTGTGGAGAGGCATTGACATAATAAATTGGCGTAGTGACAAAAAAAGGCTTCACAGACAACTCCTTACAATACATCAGTGCACAACACGCAACGTGATGGCATTCATACGAGCAAAAAAATGTTTACGGAAAATAAAAGGGACATCACTGAAGAACATATAACAGAACGCGACTTTCTTATTTTTCCGATGCTTCCGCATCAACAAGAGGCTGCAACAAACCATCAAGAAATTCAGGATCGTCCACATGCTCAGGAGAAACAGACACCACAAGCAAACCATCGTCATGTACAGGTTTCTTTGCTTTCTGATTTCCTTGCGGCTGAGGTGATGCAGGTACATCAGGACGGCGCGGCTTTAACTCCGCCCACTCTTCCAGTGTAAACTCCAGCTCTTCGTTATTTTCATTGAGCACCGCAACGCTATTGCGAAACATATTGGCACGCAAAACCTTTACCATGCCATGTGCCGTAATGTATTTCTTTCCCAATCGGGGACAGCTTCGATGAAAGGTATCGTAATTTTCCTGTTCATACGAAAGACAGCACAGCAATCGTCCACAGATACCGGATATTTTAGCTGGATTCAAAAAAATATTCTGCTCTTTTGCCATGCGAATGGTAACAGGCGCAAATTTGCGCAAATACCTGCGGCAGCAGCACACCATGCCACAGTTCCCCACAGCCCCCACCATCTGGGTTTCATGCCGTACCCCTATCTGGCGCAATTCAATACGCGAACGAAATTCCCGCACAAGATCCTTGACAAGTTCCCGAAAATCAATACGGGCAGGTGCTGTGAAGTAAAATACGAATTTACTGCGATCAAAAAATACTTCCACATCCACAAGCTTCATATCCAGATTGCGCACATTGATACATTCGCGGCAAAAGGAATGGGCATGACGGGCAAGCTTCTCATTTTCACGGGCAATCTGCACTTCTTCATCCGAAGGACGACGCAAAATGGAAGGAAGCTCCTCACCAGCACTCACAGGAAGAGTCTCAAAACAGTGTGTTACCGTACCAAGCGTTTCTCCAAGCTCACTCTCAACCATCACATAATCCCCTACCAGCAAGGGCATTGGAGAAGAGTATACTACAGACTGACCATACGCACGGAAACGAATACTGACATTATACATTCAATGTTCCACAGAAAAGAATAAAATATTGATCCAAGACAAAAAAGGGACGAATCCCAAGACAGGCAAACTTCTCCAGTTTCAAGCATATTCGCCTGCCTGTCAACCTTCCTTCCTCACTTGCCTTCATGTCTGCCCTGCACTACACTATTAGAGATATTATTTACTTCATAGTATCCTCAAAAAACCGCCTTGCAAAATGAAGGATTCCATATGAGCCACTGTACTGAAAATACTTACGATACAAGCATTTCTTCTTTAGGTACCCCCAAAGTTGATTCCTCCCTCCCTTACACCTCATGGGCAGACGGGAGAAAAAGCAAAATTTTTGTGGATAGCGATCTCTGTGATGAACTCCAGGATCCCATGCTGATGGAATTTGACACCGCTGGGCCACGCAAAAAACTCTATTTCGACCCCTGCCGCCTTAAATGTGCAATTGTTACCTGTGGCGGTTTGTGTCCTGGCATCAATGATGTCATCCGTGCCATCGTTATGGAAGCCCACCACGCATACAATGTTGCCTCCATTATTGGCATTCCCTATGGACTTGAGGGCTTTATCAGCAAGTACAAACATCCTCTTGTAGAACTAACACCGGAAAAGGTCTCCAATATTCATCTTTTTGGCGGCACCATGCTCGGCTCTTCCCGTGGGCCACAGCCTCCTGAAGACATTGTAGACATGCTGGAGCGTGCCAATGTCAACGCGCTTTTTGTCATCGGTGGTGATGGTACCATGAAAGCCGCAGCCGCCATCAGCAAAGAAGTGCAAAACCGCAATTTGAAAATATCCGTTATCGGCGTTCCCAAAACCATTGATAATGACATCAACTTCATCCCCCAGTCATTTGGTTTTGAAACAGCCGTCTGCAAGGCAACTGAAGCCATCCAGTGCGCCCATACCGAAGCGTGCGGCATGCCCAATGGCATTGGCCTTGTAAAGCTTATGGGGCGCGAATCCGGCTTCATTGCAGCCATGGCCACACTCGCACTTAAAGAGGTCAACTTTGTCCTGATCCCTGAAGCGCCCTTCCAGCTCCAGGGTGAAGATGGCTTGCTGCACGCACTGGAAGAACGCCTCAACGCTCGTGGACATGCGGTCATTGTCACCGCAGAAGGCGCAGGACAGCATTTGCTGCAACAAAACACGTCAACTGACGCCTCCGGCAATATCGTTCTGGCAGACATTGCCGCACTGCTTAAAACAGAAATCAATACCTACTTTGCACAACGCTCCATGCCCGTAGGCATTAAATACATCGACCCCAGCTACATCATTCGGGCTGTTCCCGCCATAGCAGGCGATAGCATCTATTGTGGTCTTTTGGGGCAGCACGCTGTTCATGCCGCTATGGCTGGCTATACAGATATGGTTGTGGGCAAGCTACAGGAACGCTTTGTCCACCTGCCCTTCCCCCTGATTACCAGAACGCGACGCAAAATGAATATTCATTCTGATCTCTGGCGTGCGGTTCTGGAATCAACAGTACAGGGGCGCCTTGCTGGAATGCAGCCCACATGAGCATCATCTTTTCATGTCTCATACGCTGGTTCCGATACAAGCCTATGCCGGCCCTGGCCACACCTCAGACCTCACACCCCGCTTCTTGCTCCCCTCTCAACTTTGCGAACCACAAATGTTCAACCATCCTATCCCCACCTCACTCACCCC
>CAMTOM010000135.1 GCA_947074125.1 uncultured Desulfovibrionaceae bacterium | reverse complement strand
TTCTGTAAACTTGTGATGGAAATTTGTTGTGACGAAAAGATGGGATTGACAAAATCGACGTTGAACGGAACTTCATGCGACTCACATCAGTTTCATAGACGCTGACCTGAATAAGGAGCGGGTCAAGGTTGCCAATCCAGATGGGGGCCCCGAGCGTCACTGGGTCAGCACGAAGATCTGGAGATGTTGTCAGACCATGTCCTTGCATGGGAGACTTGAGAACAAGCTTCGTAGGGACAGAATCTCCCTCTTTGAGAGGAACACCAAAATAGCCTTCAAGCTCCTTTAAGCGGATGCCAAAAAGCTTTCTGGTTTTTTCCATAGTTGTGGTGTGCAGAGCTATTTGTTGCTGTTGTAAGGCGATAGTTTCATCAACTCGTGCGAGCGACTGTTTTGAGCCCAAGCCTGAAGCGAGAAGTTCTTTCGCTTTTGCACGCTCTTTTTGAGAGTTGGCGAGTGCTTGACGCATATCAAGTAACTGGCGCTGCAAGCCTTCCATATTGCTTCCAGAGGTGAGTTCTCGCTGTAAGGCGCGGCGAACATCGTCTGGCAGGTGGTAGCGCAATAAAGGAGCATCCTTTGCAACGGCATCTCCTGGTGCTACCAATATTGCATCAACAATACCTGCAAAAGGAAGGTTAGCACCATGTTGTAACGATACAACAACCTTACCACTAAGAATGGTAGCCTGCTCTGCAGCAAAAGCGGGCAGAGCTACAACTCCAGAGAGAAGAAAAGCGACTGCGAGGAAAGCATGACGGGCAGCTCGCAAGAAATGAAACATGTATTCTCCTTAATAACTATCTGTCTTTTTTTTCTTTTTCATGTCCGGGAAGACCAAGATAGCGTTCCTGCAAAACACCACTGAGTGCAAGTAACTTCAGGCGCGCAGCATCACAGCGTACTTGAGTAGAAACAAGACGTATTCTGGCATTAGCCTTTCCCGCTTGGGCAGAAGTCAGATTGGTAATGTTAGTTAATCCATTATCGTAGTTAATTTGAGCCTCTGTAAGGCGGGCTTCAGTAAGGTTCAGTTCGTTTTGAGCTATTTTTACTTCCGTTTCTGCCAGGGCGATATTTTGCTCTGCCTGCAACCACTCATTGGAATACATGGTACGCTTGCGCGCTCTTTCATTGAATTCCTGAGCTTTTTCCATACGGGCTTTTTGAACACCGCGATGGCGGCGACCCCAGTCAATAAGGGGGAAGGAGAATGAAAGGTTAAAGTACCAGTCATCTGTTCCGCCTCGTGGGGTGTACATGCCTTCAGGAGGCGTTTTGCTGGCATTCATGGAAAAGTTGGGGATATATTGAGCCCAGGCCAGCAAAATATTATAATCACTCAATTCAATTTGTTTATCCAAAAGATTGCTGTCTTCTGTTTGAGGCCAGCGTTCTTCCCAAGTGGCTGTTTTGGGGAGATAATCAAGCAAGCCCTTGATATCAGCAGCGTTTATTTGCAAAGGTTGCTGTGGGTCTACCCCTGCAGTCATTTTCAAGCGAGTATTAAAAATCGTACGCTGCATGGTACTTTGTTCAATAGCCAACTCTGCCTGACGCAAGCGTCCACGAGCTTGAGTCAGGAAGGTTCCCTGCCCACCATCAATGGAATCGAGTTTTTCCAGATAGTCAATTTCTTTTTGGAGAAAAGGAATCAATTCCTTCTGCATCTCAATAATACGATCTTGTGCATTTACTTGCAGGAAGTAGCCAGCAAGATTTTCAATAACTTCACTGACCGCTTTGCGATGTGTCGCGATGGCTATATTGACAAGAAGTTTCTGTGTTTTATGCTCAAGAAAAGTGGCAACGGGGTTGGGGAAAGGAGCGCTATAACTTACGTCCCACGAGAGTTGACCATATTTTTCGGGAGTGAGCAGATTCCCTTTTTGTTCATACGCATAAGGGAGACCATTGATTTCTGTATAGACAGGGCTACTTGGCTCACGGATATTATGGTTAAATTGTGTGATGTTACTCGTAACAATAAAAGTAATAGAGGGCTCAGGGAGATATTTAAAGAGAGAGTCCTGAACAGCCAGGCGCTTGATTTCAATATTAACAGCACTTTTCACCAGCAAAGGAGATTGCTGGATGCTCAAAAAGACACACTCATCGAAGTCAAAAACTTTATCAGGGGAGTAGAGACTCTCAACGCTGGCGTCCAGTTTTTCCTGATTTTCTACAGGCACGCCTGGAGCATCCTCCAGCCAGTGTCGTGGAGGCATCTGAGGTGAATCAATACCTGCTTTGCTGGAACAGCCAGGCAAAGACGACACGCCTAAAAGCGCCAACAGCGCCATACAGCTGAGTGGCTTTCCCAGTGAAAAAAAAGGTTTATACATGTCTCTCCTCTCCATCCTCATGGTTCACAGACCTTTTACTGTGTGCACGCCTCCAAATACTCAACCCCTTGCAGCAGTAAGACAATATCGCCGTTCTCAGCAGCGATTTGAGCGTCAAACTGCACTCGCGCATTATCCTGAAATGTTTGATGCAGGTATATGTGCGTTCCCTCCGCAGGGGGGAGATATTGTTGGCGCAACAAAGCTGTGCCCGCCAAGTGCATTTGGCGTTGCATTTGCGTCTCTATGGTCATTTCTACAAACTGTAGAAGACATTCAAATGTACGTGCCAAGAAATAATATCCTGAAAATGTATTAAGAGCAACAGAAGTTTTTGGCGCTTCAATAGTAGCATGCCAGAAGTTATCAGCCAGGGCTTCGCAGTGGTGCAGTAAGCGCTTTTCTGGTGGGAGCTTGTGATTTACATAAAAGTTGTTGAGGTCAGCAGTTAATAAGCGCGGTTTATTGGCATTTCGCTGTGTTTCAGGAGACAGAGAGGACGTGGTATCTGTTGGGCAGGAATGTATCTCTGTATTTTCTGCAGTAAGTGTTATGGAATCTGGTTGAAAGGGATGTGCCCAGAGAGGAGAAATGGTTTGAGGGGAGGGCGTTACCAGGGGAAAGGCATGGCAGACTGTGGTAAAGGTTGCTTTTTTGCGACCATTAGGGAGCAGTTCCTGTGCTTCAAAGACGCTAGGGCAAACACGTATGGGATTTGTTTCCTGTTGCAACCATATGGATGTGTGCGCATGTATGCGGCATTCTCTGGTAATCCCTTCAGGAACAGGAAGAGGCGCCTGCCAGCGAATATCACCAAAGCCAATAAAATGGAGCCAGGGCTGATGCTGGAGTACCGCCTGTGCCAGTGCTTCCAGAATAGCAGCATGAGGAACAGTATATCCTTTGATATCATCTACGGTAGCGAGATGCTGATTACGTAAATAGGTATCAGAGGAGCAAGAAAAGTGACATTCTCCTTCAAAAAATGTGAAGGGGGATGTGCGATCTTCTTGTTTGGGGCGAGTGAGTGGAAAATCTTGCGATCGATATACACGACCAATGTGCTGGTCGCGATTGGTAGGGGGCAGTATTGATAAGGATGTGGCCGTATTGCGTGCCCATACGATGTGTGTTTCTTTGCCATATAAAAGTTCACGAACAAGCATATCGCCAGCAGTCTGATTGCGGAAAAAAGCATTATGTTCTTGTTCTTTGTTCAGGGAAAACCAGAGATGGCGTAAGGGGGCAGAGGCATGCGTGCTGCTGTCTTGTGCGCTTTGCACGGCTTGAAAAAGAGATGGGGAGGAAGTATTTTCGAGAAATTCCAGAGAATCAAGAGTAAGGGCGTAACGTGGCTGAAAGTATTCCAGGGCTTTATCAAAAGCATCTGAGATGTGTTGTGTAAAATGATATGTGGAAAAAACAGCATCCATGCGGGCATGTTGACTTTTGAGGTAGTCAAGAGCGGGGAGGACTCCATTTTGGCCTGGAGCGGCAATAATTTCAAGGTGGGCACCAAGGGACTCAAGACGCTGTAATTCCTGTGGCGATGGGGTTGTTGGGGTCACAAAAAAGAGGTGACAGCCCAAAGCAGCAAAAGCAGTATACAGAACAGACAGGACAGGCATTTCGCCTATCACAAGAATGTGATCTCCCTGGTGCAATGCAGGATCAGAATCACATGGTGTTTGGGGAGGGAGTGTGCTTGTAGGGAAAGGCCCCTGCGCATCAAATGCAATGGGGTTAAGGTAGTGTGTATTTTCTTGCAGGCATAAGGCAAAACGGCGTAGGTGGTTTTGCTCTTCGTGCGGTTGCGATGTATGGGGCGTGTCCTCTTTTACCTCAGAGGGGCGCAGACAGGTGTGCAGAGCCTGGGCGAGATCACCCACGGTAACCACATGCAAAAGCTTTTCAAAAGGGATTTCTGTGGTAAAGCGTTGTTCTGCTTCTTGAACAATGAGCGGAAAGCGACTGGATCGTATGCCGAGATTGTGACGTAGATCCATATGGGCTTTAATGGCAGAAGCTTCTTTTGCAACGATGGAAGCAAGGATTTGTTTTACATCGTCTAAAAGAGGTATGGAAGGGTCTTCATGGGAGGAGGGAAGAGTTTCCGTCTGGAGGGTAGAGGTGTTGGCAGTTTGTTTGCTGAGAGCATGTATGCGTTGTGCAGGCAGAAAGCCAAGGGCATAGAGGCGTGCCACAGTCTGACGCATACCTTCTGCTTCACTGCCTTTGCGCCCCGCCGAAAGGCAAAGAGTTTGTGGCTTGATGTCCCTCACCAGACCACAGAGAACATCTGCGGGACCCAGCTCAAGAAAATGTGTAATGCCTCTTGCGTGAACACTTTGGACTGTTTCTACCCAGCGGACAGCGTTTTCATCAATATCCTCAATAATGGAACATATCCTGGATTTGTCTTCAGGATAAAAATCGACATTGGTGCAGCTAATAAAAGGAATTTGTGGTGGGCGCATTTGCATCAATTTAAGACGACACGAGATGAGATTGCGCCATATGCGCATTTCTGGATTGTGAAAAGCCATGGTCATATTGAGTATCATGGCCGGTATTTTGCGCTTGCGCAGCAGTTTTCGGGCTTCTCCCAGTATATTGCGCTGGCTACTCAGAATATGTGGTGTAGGGGCATTTTATTTTAAGACATAAACCGTTGGGAAAAGAACACAGATGTCGGTAACGCCATCAAGTGGGGCGTGATAGTCCATCATTCGCTGCTCATGTGGAGCGGGTGCGTCGACTCGCGCTCGTTGTGACGAGG
>CAMTOM010000134.1 GCA_947074125.1 uncultured Desulfovibrionaceae bacterium | reverse complement strand
GCATACGAGATTTCTGAATGTGACTGGAGTTCAGACGTGTGCTCTCCCGATCTATGGCGATCCTGTTCCCACACAAGTTTCTCTGGGGCATCGTAAAGGAAAATGTATTCTCGTCTCCGGGCACGATCTCAAAGATTTGCATGATTTGCTGGAGCAAACAAAAGGCAGCGGTATTTCTATCTATACCCATGGCGAAATGCTCCCCGCCCATGCCTACCCTCTCCTTAACGCTTACCCCCATCTGGCCGGACACTATGGAACAGCCTGGCAGAATCAACAAAAAGAACTGCCAGATTTTCCAGGTTCTGTACTCTTTACAACAAACTGCATCCAAAATCCCAAAGACTATGCAGACAAAGTGTTTACAGTTGGCGTTGTTGGCTGGCCTGACCTTTTTCACTGCCCCGAAGGAGACTTCAGCGCTCTTATCGCAAAAGCACAGGAAATGCCTGGTTTTCCTGATGATGTTGCTGGTGAACATGTTACCACAGGCTTTGGCAAAAAGGCGCTTCTTGATGCTGCTCCAGCTTTATTGGAAGCGGTCAAGTCTGGAGCTGTCAAACATATATTCCTTGTAGGAGGATGTGATGGCTCAAAAGCTGGGCGCAACTATTATACAGAATTTGTGGAAAAAGCCCCTCAGGACTCACTGATATTAACACTCGCATGTGGTAAGTTTAGATTCTTCACCAAGCATCTGGGAAATATTGGCCCATTCCCGCGACTTCTTGATGTTGGACAGTGCAATGATGCGTACTCAGCGATTGAAGTCGCTATCGCCCTTGCCAAAGCTTGTGACTGTACGGTCAACGAACTCCCACTTCACTTTGTACTCTCGTGGTATGAACAAAAAGCGGTAAGTATCCTCCTGAGCTTACTGGCACTGGATATTCACAATATCATTCTTGGCCCTTCATTGCCTGCATGCATCACCCCCAATATTTTGAATGTTCTGGTAGATACGTTCAAAATTGCACCCATCACTACCGTGGATGAAGATATGCATCGCCTCACACATTCCTGATCCATGTCGTCAATGATATTTCCCTGGTCGAAGAAAAACATTCTTCGGCCGGGGTTTGGCAAAAATACTACCACCCTCTTCCCTTGCTGTACAACATAAGAGATGCTATCGTAGGTATCATTTCAAGCTGGTGGTATATGTCACTTTCCTCACACACAACTATTCTTCAGGCCCTGCACGAAACGCCGCTTTTTTCAGCTCTTGCTTCAGAAGAGCTGAACACACTGACAACGCACGTCTCCTTCAAGCATTACCCTTCCGGTGCGCGCATCTTTGAAGAGGGCGTTCAGGCCGATGGTTTTCACATTGTTCTGCGTGGTAAAGTCAAGATTTTCCATATCAACCCTGAAGGCAAGGAAATTGTACTGCATATTGTCAAAAGCAAGCATACTTTCGGTGAAGCCGCTGTTTTTCAGGAAGGTACCTATCCCGCCGCTGCCACAGCCCTGCAGGAAGTAGAGACACTTTTCATTGCCGCCAAACCCTTTCTTGCCTTCATCAGACAAAATCCCACTCTTGCCTTACGCTTGCTCGCTGCGCTCTCCCTGCGATTGCGCATGTTTACCCGCAAGCTTGAAGTACATGGCAACAGTGCCACGCAACGACTGGCCTCCTATCTCCTGCACCGCGCCCATATACATGGCAATGTACAAGAAATTCATCTGGAAAACTCACGGGAAGTTCTTGCCAATATGCTGGGACTCGCACGAGAAACACTTTCCCGCAATCTGCGTCTCTTAGAAAACAACGGCTATGTACGCATTGAAAAACGCCTTATTACCATACTTGACCCCACTGCTCTTCAAGCTATTGCCTCTGGCGACAAACAGATAGTGCAATAGATTAAGATTGCTTCACGGGAGCCTGAAAAAACAAAAGGAATGCAGTTTACTGCATTCCTTTTGTCATTAATAGATTTTCTTCTTTGTTTCGATCAGCTTTTAGGGGGTATATCCATCAATATCTGCCCCTTCCAGCACAACACCTTCTATAAGAATTGTGTTCAAAGGAGTCTCACCTTTTGAAAGCACAATCGTGCTACTGTCATCACTCCATGTCAATGACACTGCCAGCGGATCACTGCCAGAAGTCAGATCCAGTACATCAATACGGTCAGTTCCCTGTTTAAAGTTACGAACAATATCCGTATAATGCTGTCCAGGCATGATATCGTCTTTCGTCCAGGCAAAAGTTATCTTGCCAGGACCACCAATCAACGTATCATTGCCAGAGCCGCCGCGCAATATTGCCGCCGCTCCTGTATAGGCAGACGCATCCAGAATGTCGTTACCAGGGCCACCATCAAAAATGTCAAAACCTTTTATATATATTGTAGCATCGGTACGGGAAGCATTCGCACTGTCTGTAAAAATCAGACGCATTGGCTCCAGAATAATGGAGTCATCCCACAGCCCAAGATACAGAAAATTGGTGTTGGATTTGTCGTCACCAACAAGAGTGACATCTTCAGTACCACTAAAAGAGTGTAGCTGTATATAATTGCCGCTCACGCTTGCCATATTTCCTCCCTCGATCTCTTTTTAGAGATGGGTTTGAAGCGCTCAGTCGGTATCTTTACATCAAAACAGGTACACCTGAAAAGTCATCTTTTGAGCAAAAAAGCCATTTTTCGATCACAATTCATACCTTATCGCTTTCGTGACTGCCCCCGACTGGAAACCGCAGGCTTCTTCTTTGCAGAAGTAGCCGCTTTTACAGTGGAAGGCGTTCTCGACTTGTCTGTACCCATTCCTTTAGTTCGGTAGTCTTTCCTGGCAGGAGATGCAAGTGTTTTCTGAGTCCCTTTGCGCGCAGTGGAAACGTTTGCTTTCGTGTTCACATTTCCTTTTCTGCCCGCAGACAGTTTTGCTCTCTCAGCAGGACGTGATTTTTTTGCCTGAACGGCTCTGGAAGGCTGCTTGCTGTGAACATAGGTGTTTCGCTGTGCTCCCACAGGTCGAGGCTGAACGGTAATGTAGCGCACGCCATTTTCCTGAGTGACTTGCGTCGCTTTTGCAGGTTTTGCAGAGCGCTCATTTCGCACTGCACGACGTCCCTTCACGGCATTTCTTGATTTTTTGGAGTCTTTGGCAGCGGCCAGCAGCATCCCATTGCCAAGAGTAGGGGACGCCTTTCTGTCTATGAAAAAGCTTCCTGTTGCCGAGTAGGCAAATAAGGGCTTGTAGTCTTTGGGCCAGGGACGAATATCATCTGTCCGGTTATCGTAAACCAGACCACGACTCACCAGCACACAGTGAACTTCACCACCAGGAATAACACAGATCGTAAGAAACATGTCTTCCCAGGGCACCCCAAGAGCATTAAACATCAGCATCTTGGCGATAGCATAATCTTCGCAGTCACCACCTTTTTCAAAGAACTCTTTCGGTGTCGCCCACCAGTCATCCTTACCATAGGCCAGATAATCCGGCATATAGCGTACTCTGTTCACCATGGTGTTGATGGTGCGAAAATTTCCTCCGGAAGTCTGCACAATACGCACTGCTTCTGGGGGAAGTCCCCCCATCACGGCGGCTTTGAGCTGTACTCCCCGATCGTGTCTCTGTAAAAATGTCTCCGCCACACGGCTGGCTTTAAACACGATAGCTTCTGCAGAAACGGGTATAGACAATAGTAAAGCAATGATCAGCACTCTGAACATCTCTCCCCCCGACAACAGTGCAGACTCAGGAATAGCGAATGGCATTCCCAAATCGGCGTCAATACAGCACATCTGCGGTAACCGTAGTTACAGCAATACTGTCTCACGCAGGCTCTGAGCCGCACGAGAACACAAGCAATAAGAAGCCTCCACACTCCTTAGCGCATCAGATGTGTTGTAAAGATGTATAAATTGTTAATTTGTTGTAGACTCCTTGGAAGCTATGCTTCCAGTACAAGAAGTTTTACCATTCCATACAAAAGAGCTACATAATGTTTTTTTTGATGTCAATAATAATTCTATTATTTCAATATGTAACGATACAATTGCAAATTAGATTTACATATTTTCATATTGGGGAATATATTTTTTTGTACTCCATTTTTCCAGAATGAGCACACAAACGACTCTCGCAAAAGCTTCGCCGTCAGCGTGCCATGCCCATAAAGTAAATATGACTATGCAATTTAAATGATTATATTCCCATTAAGGATAGTTCTATCCCCGTATCGTACAGATTTTACATGAATATTGTTAATAAATACACTAATCGTTTTTACAGGCCTTTCAGGAACTACAAGGCAATCTAAAAATATATTCTATATATTTCAATATGATAAAAAATAAATACAATACAGAAAAAAAGTAGATCCTATAACTTACAGCAAAAAATTCTTTCATTCTTAAGCATGAGTCAATAATTCAATTTAATAAGAGAGATACGCAAAAAAACCTCCCCACAATCTATGGAGAGGTTTCAAAAAGTTTATATTATTCACTGTCTAAAAAAATTCGGCCGGATCAACACGTCGATGTTTCAGACTCTCGCCACGCACAACAAAAAAAGTATGCTTCGCATTATTGGATGCCCGTCGAAAAACACGATGTACTGCCCGCATAACGACGATAAGGTGCACGTCAGTATGCGCATCGATAGTAGCAGGACCCGCCGTCATATGCTCCATAATCTTTTGGATAATACGCACTTCTTTCTGACTGGCTTCATCCTCGCTGCAACATATGTGCAGTGCAAGCTGCGCATCGCTCTCCCGAAATGATGTCACAGCCTGTTCATATGCCCGTTGCGCCATCTGAATGAATTCTGCAGATTCATTCATGACAGGACTTGGCGGCAAATCGCGCATCAAGACGGTACGTTGTGCTATACCATGTGCCTCATCGCCAATGCGCTCCAAATCAATCACCATGCGCAATGCGCTGACCACAAAACGCAGGTCACGGGCAACGGGCTGGGTACGGGCAAGGATGGAGAGAGATTTGTCATCAATTTCATTTTCAAGAGCATCCACAATACAGTCTCTTTCCATAACCGCTTCTGCACGAGCACAATCCCGTGTAAGCAATGCGGCACATGCCTCATCAAAAGCATCTCCCGTTGCTGTACACATGACAAGAAGGCGTGTACGCAAAGCGAGAAGCAGTTCCTCAAGATGTGTTTCCTGTTTCACCATGACTAGCCAAACCTGCCTGTTATATAATCT
>CAMTOM010000133.1 GCA_947074125.1 uncultured Desulfovibrionaceae bacterium | reverse complement strand
AAGCCTGTGGCGGCAAGTGGCCTGATGAAGCGTATCCCGATTTGAAAGAATGGTAGAGCGCGTGAAAATCGTTTTATCTATATTTGTAATTCTATGCGCCCTACCCCTGACAGCAGGAGCCGCTTCTATGAAGGATGCTTTAGAAGTATACAACTCGATACGAGGCGTACTATGTTCCAGATGCTAGCGCTGCCTTTTCCGCTATTAGTGTGCCTGATAATGGCTCTTTTACACTTTGAAAGTTTTAAGACTAATAATCGCCCTCATTTCATTTTGTGGCTATGTGCAATAGTCATTATACTGTGCGCGGCGCTTTTTTGTGCTGACGATACTTTTCTCATATTTATTGCCACAGTATCACTTCTACAATTTGGATTGCTTATCGTTCTTACGATATGTGCGATACCTTCAAAGCGCTTACCCAAAAGAAAAAGACAGGGCGGAGGCTATGTTGTTTTTTGGCTACTTATGACAATTGCATTTTTCTTTGTCCAACGCTTTGCCTTGGTTGTCACTCTTCTCATGCTTGCTGGCGGTATGCCAGGGGTCTTCTAGCGTTGTTATGCCAAATAAACCCGTAGCGGCAAACAAAATACACATTAACAACTAAATATTTACCTATAATATCAGCAAAATGTGTATTTTTAACTATTGAAACGCATTTATATATATTTATTTTTCAATATTTATAGATTTATAAATATATACTAAAAAATAATCATATTACCTATATGTGTTAGCCTATACAACCTTACACACCTCGTCGAATTCCCCTCACAGGCAGCGAACACCATCCTCGGTGACCAGCACCGCATACTCCCAACGCACACCACCCCACTCAGGATAATACAAACCTGGCTCAACAGTCACCACCATGCCCGGACGCAATACCGTCGTGGCGCGACTGTTCACACTCGGCGCTTCGTGCGTCTCAAGCCCCACACCATGCCCAAGCCCATGAGTGAACGCCGACGCCACACCCGCTTTCTCAAAAGATGCATAGGCTAATCTATACGCATCCCTTGCCAGCATACCCGGGCGCATCCCCGCAATCGCCGCATCCTGCGCGCCTCGCACCCGCTCCAGCGTCTCAGTAAAAACAGATGTGGGCGCATCACCAACCCAAAAGGTGCGTGTCTGGTCAGAACAATAGCTATCCACACGACAACCCACATCAATCAGAAGCGGCACATTCTCGCCGATTACCGTATCATCTGGAATGGCATGCGGCAAAGCCCCATTGGACCCCACCGCCACAATATTGGCAAAAGCCAGCTCAGAAGCGCCATGCTCACGGAAAAAACGCTCAATGAGCCAACTCAGCTCCTTCTCCGTATAACGATGCGGCACACACTGTTCAGGAAGCCAGTCCATGAGCGCATGATTTACCGCAAAAGCACGCTCCATACACGCGATTTCATCGGCGTCCTTGATAACACGCAGCTCCTCCACCAAACCATCACACGCCTCTAGCGAAAGACCACACGCTATCCGCCGATAAAAATCCATACTCACGCAGCACGCTTCCACACCAATACGCCCACCTATCTGCTCACGCAAAAGTGAACGCATCTGCACGGCACCATCACCGCCATAAATAAAAATATCCTTCTCAGACCATAAGCGACGTGCAGCATCAAGATAACGGGCATCTGTACATAATTTGTCATTACCGTCCCGCGTAATCACAAGCCTGCCCGCACTCTCATTACATTGCGGGTCGTGCAATTCAAAACCGGAAAGATAAAAACGATTGGCGGCATGACTCACAATCAAGGCATCCATGCCGTGCGCGTGCATCAAACGACGCAGGCGCTCCCGCCGCTGTGCGTAAACATCATGCATTTCCCCGCTCCTTTCACTCACATCTTTGCACCGTACAGAATCAATAAAAAAATGCAGCGAAACGCCCCATCACCACAAGATCAGAAGCACTCCCCTGCATAACAGCATACACCCTACTTCACTGCATCACGAATACGGCAAATACCACACAAATCCGCAGCAGATGTCGGATAGCCACACTGCGAACACGGATGCAGCGTAACGCCCTCTTCCGCCTCACGACGGGCAAACACAGGACGACCACGCTCCAGAAAACCCTGATAAAAATCAAGCTTGCGCCCGGGCATCGCCTCCTCAAGCCCCTGCCATAAATGCTTGTGTATGGTGAAACTCGCACCAGCACTATACGGACAGGGCGCATAATGATGTTCAATGCCCATCAAAAACGCATAGTTTGCCGTCTCAAATTCTGTCAGACGCCATAACGGCTTGACCTTGCGCGCAAAACCGTCCTCACCCTCCAAAAGCGGCCCCTGGTCAGAAAGATACGCGGTGTCCCAGCGAATGGTATTGCTGAAAAGACGCGCTACCTCATCATCCAGATTGTGACCTGTCGCCAAGGCAGAAAAACCCATATCCAGCGCCGTCTTGTTAAACCAGTAACGCTTGATCTTGCCACAGGCAGAACAGATGGGGCGGCGTAAACGCTCCTTCACCAGCGGAATGGGCATCCCCTCCTCTGCCATGTCCTTGATAATCAAAGGCAGCTCATGCTTCGCACAAAAACGCTCCACAACAGCACGCGCCGCCGCTGAAGATACCGGAATCGCCAGATCAATATGCAAACCCGTTACACGGTACCCCTGACGCGAAAGCTCAAGCATTAACGCAAGCGAATCCTTGCCGCCAGAAAGCGCCACCAGTACGGAATCCTCACGGGTGAAAAGCTTCTGCCCCTCAATCCCCTTACTCACCTGACGACTGAAAAAACGTAAATAACACTCTCGGCAAAATCCGGCATTATGCGCACGTAAGGCCACCTGTGCCGGAGCTTTGCATATTTTACATTTCATACAAACCTTATTGTAGTATTCTGTTTATGCCCATGCACGCTACGCTCTCCTAAAAAGGAGTTCCCTCAGCTAACATACATTCCAACAAACGCTCTGCAAGCCAGTGCGCTGTCTCCCCTGTTTTGCCATTGCCGATGGGATTGCCGTCAAAATGCGTAATGCCCATACAAAGCGGCGTACTGCTGAAAAGAAGCATCTCACGTGCGGTGGCTATTTCAGCAGCAGGAATGGCACGAAATGCCGTTGGCATACGCTGTGCGGCTACTTCCATGGCACGCAAAACCGTTGTGCCTGGCAATGAATGACGAAACTCAGGACATACCAGCGTGCCATCTGACGCCACAATACATACATTGGCTATGGCGGCCTCCGCAATACAGTCATTGGTATCAAAAGAAACCGCAACATCCATACCGCGTTGCTGTGCCTCTTCTGCCATCATGACGTTGGGCAGGTAATTGGTGTTCTTGATGCGCGCCAGATATTCCTGCTTCGCAGGAATCGCACTGCGAAATGCCGTTAAACCGCGTTCGTACTTCTCACGAGATGGCGGCGCAGAGTGCATGGCTATTATATACAAACTCGCCTGTGGACACTCAGAAGGCGCTATGCCAAATCCACCAGGCCCACGCCCAATAAGTACACGAATGCCAAGCTCAGGACGGGCAGCAGCACGCGCTACATCTATGATGCGCTCCCGAATTTCATCCCACGAACAGGGAGGCGTCAATGTCAGACCAGCAGCAGAATTGCGCATCCGCTCCAGATGGGCATCCAACTGAAACAAACGCCCCTGACGAGCCGTAATCGTTTCAAATACACCATCACCACGATGACAAAGATGATCATCCAAAGGAGCCAGCAAAAGACGCGCATCCGTCCCTATGGCTCCAACCCGATGTTCATAAAATGCCAGTACATGCTCACTACCAGGACGCGGCGCTTGCAGCATTCTTTCAAGATAGGCGTCAAACGAAGAAGCTTTCATCCTTTCCCATTCTCCTGCACAACGTGTAACAATTCACTCACAAAAAAAGGCGAAGCCCCATACGGAATCTTCGCCCCATTACTTAATCCAGAAAGAGATCACGATCCGCATCAGGTACGCGCAACAAATCACGCCGCAAAAGCTCCTCAGCTACCTGTACGGCATTTAAGGCCGCCCCTTTGCGAATGTTATCCGCAACAATCCACAAGTTCAGACCGTTGGGAATTGTCTCGTCCTCACGAATGCGACCCACAAATGTCATATCCTCGCCAGCAGCATCCAGCGGCATGGGATACATCTTCTCCTGTGGATTGTCATAAAGCTGCACGCCTGGCGCTGTAGCCAAAATGGCACGCGCATCCCTGGGCGTAATCTTCTTCTCGGTCTCAATATTCACAGACTCAGCATGACCATAAAACACAGGTACACGCACACATGTCGCCGTTACCTTTACTGACGGATCAGCAAAAATCTTCACCGTCTCATGCACCATCTTCATTTCTTCTTTCGTATAGTCATTCTCAAGAAAAACATCGATATGGGGCAAAACATTAAAAGCAATGCGGTGCGGATATACATTCACTTCAGGATCACGCATACTGAACAACTGGCGTACCTGTGTCTCCAACTCATTGATAGCCTTCTGACCTGTACCGGAAACCGCCTGATACGTAGAAACAACAATACGCCGAATCTTCGCAGCATCATGCAAAGGCTTCAATGCCACTACCATCTGTATTGTGGAACAATTAGGATTGGCAATAATACCCCTGTGCTCCTCAAGATGATCCGCATTCACCTCCGGTACCACCAAAGGACAACGCTCATCCATTCGCCAAGCTGCAGAATTATCCACAACCACGCAGCCCGCCGCCACAGCATGAGGCGCGAACTTCAGCGAGGTACCACCACCCGCAGAAAAAAGTGCCAGATCAACACCTTCAAAAGAATCTTCCTTTAACTCGCGTACAACAAGCTCCACATCTTCCCCATACGGCACCTTCATGCCCACAGAACGTGAAGAAGCAAGTGGAATAATACTGGTCGCAGGAAACTCACGCTCATGAAGCGTCTTAAGCATCTCACGACCTACAGCGCCAGTAGCGCCACATACAGCAACAGTCAGACTCCGAGACATATCCCTCATTCTCCTTAGTGGTTGATCCGAGCACGCCCGCAATACCGCAGAAATAACACAAGCACCAATTCGACTGCGACGCTACGCACTCAAGCACTAGAATATATAACGCATCGCACAGAAAGTACATAGCCCACAATAGTAGAGGATGGGAAGAACTGGGGGCAATTATTGGGATGGGATGGGAAGAATTGGGGGACGCTGTCCCCCAGACCCCCTGGCAGGGAATTGAATCCCCT
>CAMTOM010000132.1 GCA_947074125.1 uncultured Desulfovibrionaceae bacterium | reverse complement strand
CCAAAAAAAGCCGCGCCGCAGTTCGCTTTCAACGAAGTGCGCGCGACATGCCGTACCGGATCCGCATCAACAATGCCCTTGCGCCATGCTACTTCGTCAATACATCCCACTCTCAGCCCCGGCCGCGTTTCCACTGACTGCACAAAACTGCTCGCCGCCAAAAGAGAATCATGCGTGCCCGTATCCAGCCAGGCAATACCACGTCCCATGATTTCCACATTGAGTGAGCCTTCGCGCAAATATACATTGTTCACATCAGTGATTTCCAGCTCGCCTCTCGCAGAAGGCTTGATCGCCTTGGCAATGGGCAGCACATTACGATCATAGAAATACAAACCCGTTACCGCATAATTTGAACGCGGATGCTCTGGCTTTTCCTCAATGCTAAGCGCCTTGCCATTCGTATCAAATTCCACAACACCATAACGCTCAGGGTCACTCACATGGTAGCCAAAAACTGTCGCACCATCCGTACGCTGCATGGCATTATCCAGCAACTTGTCCATCCCATGCCCGAAGAAAATATTATCCCCAAGAATCAAACAGACATTATGTCCGGCAATAAAATCTTCCGTCAGCAAAAATGCCTGGGCAAGCCCCTCTGGTTTCGGCTGCTCCACATACTCCAAATGGCATCCCCACTGACTTCCATCTCCCAACAATTCCTTAAACAGGGGCAGATGCTCCGGCGTCGATATAATCGCAATATCACGTATACCAGCCAGCATCATAATAGAGAGCGGATAATATATCATTGGTTTGTCATAAATGGGCATGAGCTGCTTGCTCACACTCAATGTCAGAGGATACAGACGTGTCCCTGATCCACCCGCCAAAATAATACCTTTCCACGCTGTCATGTATAGTTCCATCTTCATAAGTTAATGTTCATAGGATTTACTTTGTGCTACAAAACGCTAATGATATAAATAAAGAAATATAGACCAGATGTGACACACTAATGCCGACAAAACATTAGCTCTACTGACGCAATGACACAACTCCCTTTACCAGAAAGAACTCTCCTCAAGAGTCCTTATAACAATACGACGTATGACAAAACGCCGTGTTCTTTCTGTCGCAAAATTTCTTTTCCATCATGCCTCGACGTCACAACGCCGCTCTTTTGCCCTACTCTGCGTATGGGCTATTATTCTGGGTTTTCTGGAAATGGCGGTAGCAGCCTCCATCTCACTTCTTGGCGTGGGCATGTCATCACCAGAAACATTACAAAAATTTCCCATCTTCAATCGCATCCTGCACTATTCTCCTTTTCCCGACAGCATCCCCCTCGTACTTCAGACGCTCATGCTCATCATGACCGGTGTTGCCCTTTCCACTCTCCTTAAAAATATCTTTCTGGCCTATGTAACATGGGCACAACACTACTTTTCCCAAAGAGTTGCGTGGGATATCTCCTGCAAGCTTTTCAGCAATTATTTACGCGCACCCTATACCTGGCATTTACAGCAGAATTCGGCAGAATTGCAGCTCTACCTTGGCTGGCGCTCGCAAATTGCCATGTTTATTTTACAGCTACAACTCACGCTCTCACAGGCAATCATTGCCTTTTTCCTGATCGGCAGCGCCTTTTTCTTTTCTCCTGGCATGTCCCTTATTCTCTTCGCCTCCATTGGCACCCTCGCATGGTGCCTGTATCGCTACTCAAAAAACAGAGCACATCGCTTTGGTGAGACCGTCGCAGACCTGGAACGACAAAGTGCCCGCGTTACCATGCAAAGCCTGCACAGCATTAACGATATTATTATTTATAATAAAAAAGAAGAAGCCACCCGAATGTTACGGGTATTTGTCAAACCGCATAGCTATGCTGCCAGCATACAGCAACTCTTCTATCCTCTCCCCCAATGGGTGCTGGAAAGTACAGGCTTGCTTATTCTGTTAAGTGTCCTGTTCATACTGGCTTTTTCAGGAGAAAACAGCGCCACAGTCGCTGGCACAATCATGCTGCTGGCAGCCGTTTCATGGCGCCTGCTCCCCGCAGCGAACAAGGCTCTCGGTGCCAACCTCTTTTTGCGCGGTCATCTTTCCTATATCGAGCGCCTCCAAAAAGCCTTTGAAGAAACACCCGTCGTAGAAGATCTGGCGCCGCGAAACATCCTCCCCTTCACCGAAAAAATTGAACTTAGCAATATCAGCTTTACCTATCCCACAGCATCAAGTCCCGCTCTAAAAAATATTTCACTCACCATCCCCGCAGGTAAAATGGTAGGCCTTGTGGGACTTTCAGGATCAGGGAAAAGCAGCCTCGTCAATGTCATCACAGGTCTTTTTCATCCGCAAGAGGGCAGTGTTCTTGTTGATGGAACGGTGTTAAGCCCGCAAAATCAATGTCTCAATATCGGCTATGTGCCACAACATCTCTATCTTTTTGATGCCTCCCTGGCAGAAAACATTGCTTTCAGCGACTGGGGCAAGGAAATAGACACACAAAGGCTCCAGCGTAGCTGTGAACTGGCTTCCATTGACTTCATGTCCAATCTCCCCAAAGGTATGGAAACGATTCTTGGCGAACGTGGCGCACGCCTTTCCGGTGGTCAGATCCAGCGTGTGGGTATCGCAAGAGCACTGTATCGCGACCCCCAGCTTCTTCTCTTTGACGAAGCAACCAGCGCACTGGACGGCGCCACAGAAAACGCCATTCAAGAAACCATCTATCACTTGCGCGCGCATATGACAGTTGTCCTGATCGCTCACCGCCTTTCTACCGTACAGGGCTGTGACTATATTTACTGGATAGACAAAGGAATCGTCCGCATGGAAGGCACACCAGACAAGGTGCTCCCAGAATATGCCGCTTTTCTCGACGCACACGCTACAGCGCATACACAACACAGTTCCCACCACAACACGAATGACGGCTAGCGCGCAAACAACTTCACATACCCCGCCCCTGAATGCCTCAGAGTGCGCCATCATACTGGTCAACTATCAGGAGCCTTCCGATACACTGGACTGTCTTGCTGCGCTACAGCATCTTGCGCATCCGCCACACTGCATTATTGTCGTTGATAATGGCTCCGCGCCACAACACCGGCAGGCTCTGCAACACGGCTGGGAACAGCTCACCGCCACAAATCATACGTCACTCTTGCGTATGCAAAACCCTGTCAGCCTCCCCCAGCACACAGCCCTCGATGGCAATATCTTACTGGAGCTTCCTGACAACACAGGTTTTTCAGGGGGCAACAATGCCGCTCTTCGCCTCGCCCTGCAACGCACCTCCTGTCGCGCCTTCTGGCTGCTCAATAATGATACCCTGCCAGACCGCCTGGCACTGGATACGCTCTGTGCGCGCCTCAATACCCTGCCACATGCTGGACTCTGTGGTTCAACCCTTCTGTGCACGCACCCAAAGAACACGCTTCAATGCGCTGCCGGAGGCACATTTTCCCGCTGGACTGGCGCAAGCCATCATATACTGGAAAGTATTTCACTCGATGCTGCCATGCAGGCAAGTGTCACACAGATAGAACAGGAGCTGGAGTATATCGTTGGCGCATCCCTCCTCTTGCGACGGGAAGTCCTGGAAAATGCCGGATGCCTGCCAGAAGAATATTTCCTTTACTATGAGGATGTCGCTTTTTCTCTCATGGCGCGCCAGAAAAACTATGCGCTGGCCTGGGCTCAGGACAGTCTTGTCTGCCATAAAGAGGGGGCAAGCTCCCGCTCTTCCTCCCACGCCACAGACAGCCCGCAACACGCAACGACACCAGAACGTTCCTTATTGATAGACTATCTCTCATTGCGCAATCGGGCATATTGCATACGCACATTTTATCCCGCATCCCTTCCCATACTGATACTCAGCTTTGCTGGCGTCTGGCTCAACAGGATTCGCCGAGGACAGATCACACGCACAGGACTGGTCATAAAAGCCCTCTGGCATGGCCTGACAGGTAACATGGGCAAGCCTTCGCAAAACAAATAACAGCGACTACGCACAAAGCCAAAGATTATGCTTCATGATGAAATGAAGACAGCCCTTCGCTAAAGCTTTCACGCATATCAGACATCACGCGCTCAGAAAGCCCTGCCTCCATAAATACACGTTCCCAATGCTGCT
Organism: uncultured Desulfovibrionaceae bacterium; assembly: GCA_947074125.1. Taxonomy (GTDB): domain Bacteria; phylum Desulfobacterota; class Desulfovibrionia; order Desulfovibrionales; family Desulfovibrionaceae; genus JAQVCS01. The sequence continues at coordinate 1,140 of CAMTOM010000132.1, read as the reverse complement.
GTATTGTCATCTGTACTTCTCTCACAATCGCCACAGCCCGCTCATGCGAAAGGCCAAACTGAGTGCATTCGGAAAGAGCATTTTGCAATGTTGCTTTGCGCCCCTCTGCACCCACACGTAAAAAAAGCCGTCTTTCATCCTCCCCCATAACTGGCTGCGGTACCACATCATATACAGGAGAGAGCCGCCATTCGCCATCCACATACAAAAAACCGTGGTTGCGCAAATGGTCATCGGTATTGTGACAGCAAATATTCACAAGCATCCTTCGAAAAAGCTCTTCCAGATCCTGCCGCAACATGCGAACAGAAGTGTGCCGCCGCATAGCCTGCGCCAGTTCCAAATAGGAGCCTCCCCGCTCCGCATCCTTCTGGGTCAAGCCTTGTAGGGTGACCGCAGAGATAAAGGGAATACGATATTCTCCTTCTCTATCAAAGCGCGCAACCAGCAAAACCTTTCTATCCATCACCGGAACAATCTGTGTCACAGGCACTCGTATACCACACAAAGCCGCCAAACGCATGGTCGCATGTTCGATACAGCACGTTGGCCATGCCTCACGCCGCCTGTCAAACTTGGCAATCCACTTCTGACCCTGATAGGTCACAGCAGCCTTGGGACGCGCACCCCCAAGAGAAGAACCACGCACAAAAAAACGGCGAAAAGGCTCCCCAAGTTCCATTTCATCCTCAACCCTGTCTGCTGCGAAAAGAAGATCCTCTAAAGGCAGTTCACCACCCTCAAGATGCGAGCCCGCAATACTTCTCCATGCAGGCACATCCAAGAACGACAATACCCCTGGAGCACTCCCAAAACCCAAAGCACCCGTACGCTCTGAGCCTGCCAGCATCACATAGTCGAACTCTTCCAGATGCCCATGCCCTTTCTCTTCTGCGGCTCTGTCAAGAACATGACGCCCCCAGGCATCCGGTGCCGCATCACGCACCCCACCAAAAAGCTCGCCTCCCGCACTATCAAAAATCTTGCCCTGCGCTCCACTCAGAGGAAGACTTACAGGATCAACAGGCACAGCATCATCGCGCAAAAGATAACGATTGCCATACTGAAATCGCCACACAGAAAAACGCCCATCTTCTACAACGCGCAACAATCCCGCTGGCACAAAAATGCCACCAATAT
>CAMTOM010000131.1 GCA_947074125.1 uncultured Desulfovibrionaceae bacterium | reverse complement strand
CATGGTGATGTTGCGGACAGGTATTCCTGGTGGTCGTATAAAGCAAAATCCCGCACCAAAAATGTGGGATGGCGACTGGATTATTTCTTTGTTTCTGCTGAGCTTGCAGCGCATGTACATGATGCCTGGATTGAATCTGATGTATACGGGTCAGACCATTGCCCTGTAGGGCTTGCGCTTCAGCTATGAGCATTCTGGCGCTGTATCCAGTCTGATAGCCCTGTCAGATCCATACCCCACTTGTCTGAATCTGCGCGCATGAGTGGTCCGACACCATAAAATGCCGTGGCAGCGTATTCAGCAGCCATGCGGTCTGTGGGGGAGTCCCCTACCATAAGAATTTCCTCGGAGGGGCAGGAGACAGAGCGTGCGATTGCAGCAAGGAGCTGGTCTTTTGCTGGGGGAGTTCCATAAATGTCAGTGAAATAGTGAGTGAGGTTGCGATCAGCAAGGATTTTTCGCAGCTCATCATGTGGCGTTCCAGAACAAACATACATCGGTAGCTGGCCATGCCATTGTCGCAGTGCTTCCTGCGCGCCAGCAATCATGGGGCAGCGGCATACCTCTTCATATGTATACGTACTGAAGCGCAAACTCCAGATATCCATTTCCTGAGCTGTGATTTCGCGTTCCAGAACTTCACGGAAAAACCAGGCAAACTTGATAGTGCGTGACTGTCCTCCATGACAGGTATGATAAAGTACCATGCGCTCTTGCGCCTCGATGCCATAAGGCTCTGTCAGGCGGGCAAAAGCCCTGGTTTTTACATCAACACTTTCAAGCAAAACACCATCACAGTCAAAAACAAGACAGGAAATAGGCATATATTACTCTACAGGAATAGGTTTTTGTGGCTGTAGTGCCGCAAGCAGATTTTCTACAGCTTCTGTTTCCATGCGGATACGACTCTCTGTGGCGTATGAGGCGCAATGGGGCGTGAGAATAACATTGCTCATGCCGCACAAAGCTCCTGTGTACGGTTCCTTGGAAAAAGCATCCAGCGCTGCTCCCGCCAGTTGTTTTGTTTGCAATGCTTCGTATAAGGCCTCTTCATCAACAAGGCCTCCCCGTGCCAGATTAAGCAAAAAGGCATGAGGGGGGAGCATGGCAAGTTCTTTGCGTTCCAAGAGGGGAATACCGCCAGGAAGTGCCGGACAGTGCAAGCTTACCAGTAACGATGTGGAAAGGAGCTGAGAAAGCGGGAGCAGAGGCCAGGGTGCCTGCTGCAATGCAGGGTCATTGCCGACAACATGCGCACCAAAAGCAGTACATAAGTGTGCAACCGCAGTACCTATACGACCAAGCCCAATAATGCCGACGGTCTTTCCCTGCAGCAAGCCCCCCATGTGTTTGTGCCATACGCCCGTGTGTGTCGCATTGTTCAGTGTGCAGACATGACGCAGCAGGGCAAGCATAAGCCCCAAGGTGAGTTCCGCAACAGCCTGTGTGGGGGCATCTGGCGTGCGCAGAACCTGAATATTGTGTTTGTGTGCGGCAGGCATGTCAATAGCATCTGTTCCGGTACCGCATCGGGATATGACCTTAAGTGCGGGAAGTGCGTTCAGAACAGAGGCATTATATGATTCTGTCCCTGCAATGACACCAATACAGCCATCAAGCAGTGTCACACATTCGTCTTCTGTGAGCTTGCGTTGACAGGAATTATACACAATATCATATCCGGCAGCAGTAAGCCTCTCCAGCGGTTCTTTACTGAATTGAGCGAAAGATGTTGTGGTGATTGCGATTTTCATAATGGTGTTTCTGCCTGCTCTTTGTGGGAAAAAGAAGTGCTATGATAGCGTGCCATAAGAGGGTCATTGCGCATGAGTTCTCGTACCCTTGCAAGGTCTGTGGGGGTATCAACGCTTTGTGTTGTATGGGCAGTGGGTACCATATGCACTTTTTCTCCATGCTCTAGCAAGCGCAGCATGTCTATGGATTCGATGCGCTCTAAAGGTGTTTCCGGCAGTTCATTGAAGTGCAGGAGGTAATCTCTCCGAAAGGGGATAACGCAAACTTGTTTGCGCATGGGAACTTCTGGAACCCCTTTCTTCCGTGAGGGAATGGCTTCACGGGAAAAATAGAGTGCATTATTATGCAAATCGGTGATGACTTTAACTTCATTAGGGTCATCAAAGTCAGTAATTGTTGTTATGTATGCCATAAGATTGACAATATTGACTGTAGGGTCTGTGGCAAAAGGAGCGAGAGAGGCGCTGATCATCTCAGGCGTAATCATGGGTTCATCACCCTGCACCATAACGACAATATCTGCCTTGTGACCGCAGAGCGCCTCAATCTGTGGCAATGCTTCAGCACAGCGCGTGGTACAGCGCTCGTGATGCGTACCGGTCATAATGGCGGGAATCCCTATACGTTCGCAATAGTCTGCAATGACAGTATCACAAGTTGCCACACAAACGGCGGTCAGTTCTGCTGCCAGTGCCGTACGCAAGGCAACATGCCCAATCATGGGCATACCATGAATGTCTGCCAGAGGTTTGCCAGGAAAACGCGAGGAGCCCATGCGGGCAGGAATGATAGCGATAGCGTGCATAATATATGTGTGTAACAAGTGTGTATAGCTGTTGGTGTGGGGGATATTACAGGGTAACAGAGTTTGCTGTGTTTTGCTCATACACTTCGTGCATGATTGAGAGAAGCCCCTGTCCCAGATCGACACTGCTGGGAGAAATGAGCCTGCATTCCAGTTGTGGTCTGAAAGCATAGGGGGTTATTTCATAGTGTCCACTGAGGGGGTCATGTTTGTAGTGGATGGTGAGTTCTTTTCCCAATATTTCACTCATCATGCGGAAAAGGTCAGATATGCGCAGATGCTGGCTGCCCGTAATGGTACAGGGGCGGTCATCAAAATTTTCATCCAGAAAGCGCAGGCTTGCGGTGGCAGCATCCTGTACATGGATTTATTCCCGCTGTGCCTCAGGTGTGCCATAATAGGTGATTTCCTGTGTTGTGAGTGCTTCGCTGATAAAGCGATAGATGGCATTGGTGGTGTTGGCGCGTGAGCCATAGAGTGAGCCATAACGGACAATGGCACAGGAAAGCCCGTATTGTCTGCGGTATTCTTCAATATAGAGTTCACAGGCCTGTTTGCTCACTCGGTAAAAACCGCCTGAAATGCCATGCACATAAAGAGAACTGGCAAAAATATAGCGTTTCACCTGTGCTTTGCGGCACGCCTCAAGTACATTGAGATTGCCAAGAATATTGATACGGGCACTGTCTTCTGGGTGGGTATTGGCTTCGGCAATATCAGCAATGCCCGCAAGATTGTAGACAGCCTCAGAATTCTGAATCGCTTTTTGTACAAAGGCAGCATCGGTGATGTCGCCTGTACACATGTGCTGTTCAGGCAAAAGCCAGGGAGATTGAATAATGTCGGCAATAGTGACGTCATGCCCTGCTTTTGTCAGCGCATCACAAAGATGTGATCCCATGAAACCGGAGCCGCCAAAAACTGTGATGTTCATGGGATAATATCCTTGTTTGCTGTGTCCTTCTGTACGCTATCAAGAGTGGGGCATGTGGCATTATTCCAAAGAAAGACAGCATCCGTGCCATATGCCAAAAAGCAGTAACCTCGTGTAATGTGTTCTTTGAGCAGCTCCACATTGGGATGCACAATGTGTGCGCCAAGAGATAGAGAGCTTTTAAGGCAGCATGCCTCGATGTGCTGTATGGCGGCAATAAAGTCTGGGTGGCTAAAGTTGCCTGTACAGCCCAATGATGCAGAGAGGTCATAAGGGCCTATGAAAATACCGTCCAGAAAGGGGCAGGCGAGTATCTTTTCCAGATCAGAAAGCGCTTGAGCATGTTCGATCTGGGCAATACGAATAATTGCTTCGGAGTCATTGTGCAGATAGGAAGCGAAATGCTGCCCGAAAGCGTTGGCGCGTGAATAGCCCACACCGCGCAATCCTTCAGCTTGTCCTTCGTTTTTTTCTGAGGAGGGATAGCGACTGAAAGCAATGGCCTGTTCCAATTGTGCCGCATTTTTGATCATGGGGAAAATAATGCCTTGTGCTCCAGCATCCAAAGCACTTTTAATAGATGCCGCCTCAAGATTGGGCACACGGACAAAGGGCAAGGCGCCGCCACAGGTGATGGCGCGAAAAATGTCAGGAAGTGTTGCAGGCGCGAACGCACCATGTTCCATATCGACACATATCCACTCGTAACCTGCCTGAGCCATGATTTCGGCAACATCGGGTGAGGGTATCTGAAGCCAGCTTCCTATGCTGGCTTGCTTTGTCTGGATACGCTGGCGAAGTTGCTGAACAGGCGTCATAGTATGCTCCTGAGTCAGGACGACTGAAGAGGGCAGGTACTGGAAGAGGAAAGTGAGGTACTGTCCTCAGGGTGTGGCGATTGTGGCGGTTTGATGACAATACTTGTGCGTTGCTTCGTCTTTTGATTGGGAATAGTGGCTTCAGGAGGTATTTTCCCGAAAATGGCATAGATTTGAGGATAGGTATGCAGGGTAAGTGTTGTCAGTGCTGTAGCGATAGCTTTGGCAGTGGGCGCGCAGCTTGTTTGAAAAATATAGTTACCACTGCTTTCTTTGAACTCAAAGTGCAGACCGTCTATCTGCGTTGGCAGGCTGTGCAGGAACGTGCGGAAAAGTTCACGATGTGAAGTCAGCTCGCAATGCAGGGCAACAGTAACAGGAGCGCCTTTGGCGAGTTCATAATGGATATTTTTATTGATGCCAGGCAGGAAAAGTTGAAAATAACGCAAGGTCAAAAAGGCGCTGGGACGAAGAAGAAGGGGGATATGCTGTATAAAGGCGCTGTAAAGAGGCTCCCAGAACGCCATATTTTCCATTTGCGTGACCAGGCGTACACGCCCTTCAGGACAGTAGTCGCGAAAACGTATTACTCCGGTAAATTGAGAACCACCCAATTTTTTCCAGAGAGCATTATTCTTTTCCCATTCAGGAAAGAGCGTATGAATAACCGCATGACTCCATATTTTTCGGGAACCAACAAAATGGATGATCGCAGATGAGGCATAGTGCGGGAAAACAACCATGTGGTTTAAACGACGTGGTAGCGGCGAGATCAGAAGGCCTTCTGTCAGGATAAAGAGGTTGAGTATGCACTGATCAGGCGAAAGGGTATGCATGAAGTAGCGTGTTGTGAGGTTGTACAGTTTGGCAGTAAAGCTTCCATGTCCTTTTAAGGTGTCGTGTACAACAATGACGCCACTATTATAGGCAAGCAGGTTC
>CAMTOM010000130.1 GCA_947074125.1 uncultured Desulfovibrionaceae bacterium | reverse complement strand
ACGATCTATCACCAATGAAGCGGAGAGCACCATGCAGCAAGTGGCAAACAGCGCTTGAACCTTATCTTATGGGACAGAACAGAGCAGGGTGACTGTATAAATAGGCTTGGGCCTGAAAAAATCCTCTCAAAAAAGCGGCTCAAAACAAGCCTCGACTATCCCTGCGATTGAAAACCCTCAAACCTCTTGACTGGAGCGACGGGCGTGAGACAAAGAACCATGCTTTCTTGTAATTGTCAATTGTTTAATGGGGACTTTTTTGTATTATTTTACATTACCAGTTGACATAATTTAATTTTATCGGTATAAATTTTTTTATGTGGGTACTGAAAAAGGTCGTGGGCATTTGTGGATTTCACTTTATTCGGCAAACACAGCGCAAAATTCTTGAACCGTCCTGAAAAAGAAGATGCGCTTTGTCTGGTTTGCTGAGGGCTTCCACAGTGCCAAGACCAAAAACAGGATGGTTGATAATGTCACCAATGGTAAGGTGTATATCAATGGTATACGGGCGTGCTTCAGGAGCGGAAGGGCGTTCCAGGGCAGTGCGCCAGCGCTCTTCAATTTCTTTTGCCTGACGTGTGCGACGAGTGCCTGCATGAGCGGCAGCTTCGCTATTGCGAGCTGAGGCGAGTACTTGTTTGCGCTCATCTCCAGGGCGCACGCGGCGTACCGCAGGAGTTGCCGGACTGGCACTCTTCTGTTTGGGAGGGTGATATTTATGATGACTGCCACAGGCGCAGCATTGAACCTTAAAAATTTTGTCATCAAGTATGACGGTAATAACATGTCCAGTAACGTCGCAGCAACGAGTACAGCGCGCTTCAATGCGATCACCTACGATATATTCCGGTTTCATGGTTTCCCCCTCATTTATGTGTTGTTCTGTGTATTGTCGTTGCGTGCATGGCGTCAGTGCAATATGTCTTTTGCATCTACTGTAGAATAACTGCGACCAGGTGTATATGAACATTGTGGATAAAGCAACGCCGGGAGTAGAAGCTTACGAATGTACAGAAACGAAGGCCGCAAGAGAAAAGCAGATACTGCACAAGGAAGTGGTCACGTACTCTGGCTTTCAGGGAGTGATATTTCCCTGAGGTCTTTATTGATCGGCGATTCTGTTAATATCTTTGTCGCGGAAAGCTGTATATGGTGACACATACACCAGCTCCGCTTCACCTACTGGTCCGTTACGCTGCTTGCCAATAATGATATTGGCGATGCCTTCGGTGGGACGGTCTTTAGGATTGCTGAACTTATATACGTCCTCACGATAAACAAATAAAATAACGTCAGCATCCTGTTCAATAGCGCCAGATTCACGTAAATCAGAGAGCATGGGCTTTTTATCGCTGCGCTCTTCCACCTTACGGTTGAGCTGGGAAAGCGCAATAACAGGAATATTGAGTTCTTTTGCCAGCCCCTTGAGTGAGCGTGAGATGTCAGAAATTTCAAGCTCTCGTGAATCTGTTCTTCTGCTGGAACGCATAAGCTGCAAATAGTCTACAATAACAAGCCCCAGTCCTTTTTCCATTTTCAGGCGGCGGGCACGGGCGTTCAGCTCCAGAGTGGAGATGCCTGGGGTGTCGTCAACATATACAGGCGCGTTGCGCAAAGAATCGGCAGCATGCTGGAGCAGCAGCCAATCTTCATCTGTCAGGCTGGAGGGGCGGCGCAGTTTGGATACATCAACATTGGCCAGAACCGCCAGCATTCGCTGGATAATCTGCTCCTTGGACATTTCCAGAGAGAATATCGCCACAGGAACATCTTTACGAATGGCGGCATTCAGTGCCAGACACATGGCAAAAGCGGTTTTTCCCATTGAAGGACGGGCAGCCAGAATAATCAGGTCTGAAGGCTGAAAACCTGCCGTCATCAGGTCAAGCTGTCGATAGCCTGTAGGGACGCCAGTCACAACATCATTATTGTCAGCGAGCTGGGAAAGTTTATCGAAAACGGTATCAACAAGAACACTTGCGTCCCTAAAATCTTTTCCTGTCGTGCGTTGGGAGACAGCCAGCATGGCCTGCTCTGATTCTTCCAGAAGCATGTCCACTTCTTTACTGGAATCAAAGCAATTGCTGATGATGCCGGAGCAGGTATCAATCAACTGTCGCTGCATCGCCTTGTCGCGTACAATAAGGGCATAAAATTCGGCATTGGCACCACTCACCACAGCAGCCGCAAGGTCGGCAAGATAGGCAGCACCACCAACCGCCTCCAGTTCATTATGATCGCTGAGGTAGGTTGCTGTGGTCACAAGGTCAATGGGGTGATGCTTGTGTGTCAGTTCAAGGAAGGCTTTAAATATGAACTGGTGCGCTGGCAGGTAGAAATCTTTTTCGGTGAGCAGGTAAATAATAGCATGAAACAGGTGCGGGCGGGGAAAGATACACCGCGGGACAGCATGTTGAGCGTTAACATTGTGTGGTGGTACGTTGCGGAGGAGGTCTTGTGAAGCGCGTTGTGGGGATGATTGGGAGGAGCGGGAGTATGTTGCTGGGGCAGAGCTGGCTTTTACCATAAAACGCTCCTGAAGAAAAAATGGTTATGCGCACATTATCAGAGATATTTCTGTATACACTGCATATGCAGGCTGGCAAAGAGGTATTGCCAGGAGAAAAAAGGGAGAAAAAAGCCCAGCGGCTTCTCTCTCCCCTTTATTATTGCGAGTTCTTTTGCTTATTCAGCAGGTGCTTCTGCTGCCTCGGTTTCTACAGGAGCGGCAGGCTCTTCGTAGATAACATTTTCAGCAATAACCTTTACAAGGACATTGGCAAAAATATCGGCATGCAGGCGGATACGTACGGGATGTTCGCCCAGCGTACGGATGGGTGCATCCAGAAGAATACGGCGACGATCAACTTCCAGCCCCTGAGAGGCAAGAGCATCGCCCAGCATGGTGGTGGTGACAGAGCCATACAGCTTGTCATTTTCGCCCACATGCATGGGAATGACGATGTCTGCTTTTTCCAGTTTGGCACAGAAGCTGCTGGCATCAGCGCGCAGAGCATCCATTTTTGCCTGAAGCTTTTTGCGTTCCTGCTCAAAGGTCTTCAGGTTGGCAGGACTGGCGATCATGGCCAGACCCTGTGGCAAAAGGTAATTACGGCCATAGCCGGGTTTGACGGTCACAAGATCGCCCAGGGAACCCAGATTTTCTACGTCGGCACGGAGTATCAGTTTCATTGCCGGCCCCCTTTAGATCGTGCTTTTTTTCTTGACGTTGGAATCATGCGTTGCGGTGTAGATGAGCAGAGCCATCTGACGGGCACGCTTGATTTCGCGTGTCAACAAACGTTGATGATGCGCGCAGGTACCGGTAATGCGTCTGGCAATGATTTTGCCGCGTTCAGTAACGAAATCGCGCAAAATGTCAGGACGCTTGTAGTTCAGGGGCAAATCTTTGTCTGCACAGAAGCGACAAAATTTACGACGAGGAGCAAATTTTTTCTTGAAAGCCATTATGCGTCCTCCCCGGCAGCTTCGTCAGCCAGCTTGACTGTGACAAATTTATAAATGCCGTCAGTGATGCGGATGTTGCGTTCCAGTTCTGCGATCAGTGCAGGAGGTGCATCATACACAAGGCGCACATAATAGCCACGCATTTGCTTGCGAACAGGGTAGGCAAGGTCGCGCATACCCCAGTTATCCACTTCCACGATTTTCCCCTGTTCGCGCTCTACAATACCTTGTAAAGAGGCGACAAGGCCCTCGCGGTTTTCCGCGGAAAGTTCCGGGGAAAGCAGCAGCAGGGTTTCAAATTGTCTCATAAGGAACTCCTTTTGGACAGGTACGGGCAGGTGCCCGATGGGGCTGTATGCCCCAAGGCCCATGTCCCCTGACATGAGCAAGGAACCTGAGTTCATATACGTCAAAATGTACCCTGTCAAGGATTTTGCGATTCTCGCCCGATACGCTATTTCTTCTTAAGGATTTTCCCGCTGCCATCTTCATAGTACGCTGTTACCGTACACAATCCAAGATAGGGATCGAAATCCTGGTCGCTTGTATATGATAATGAGATGGTATCTCCTGCTTTGACGCGCTCAAATTCAGGAACGTCACCATTGCCCATTATAATTTCATGCTGTGCCCCAGAACTGCTTTTGATGAGGAAGGCGTAAGCATCTCTCTTACCAAGAGTTTTGATAAGGATGCCTGTGAGTGGGTGTGGCCCTATAACGCGCTTTACGCAGGGGGCAGGTGTTACTTTTTCTGTGGTATGGGAAACACCCATCTGGCTCAGCTTGCTGAGCGCTTCGGTCATGCCGTGATTGGCTGCGGCGCGGTAGAGATTGATGGCAAATTCGCGGCGTTCTTCTTTGCTATAAAAATCACCATCGTTGGCAAGCTCTGCCTGGCGGTGCATGTCACCCAAACGTTCAAATCCTTCAGGCACCCCTGACGCTGCGGCTTTTCTGTACGAATCAAAGGCATCAAAAGCGCTTTGTTCTACGCCAAAACCCTTCTGATAGAAGTCACCTATCTTGATAAAAGCACCTGGTGTCCCTTCGCTGGCGGCAGTTTGATACCACTGGAAAGCGCGCTCTGGGTGCAAGGGGACAGGCGTTTTCCCTGTTTCATGGAGAAAGGCAAAACGATACGCTGCGGTACCATCAAGCCCATCCTTTGACGGTGGTGCATCCAGACTTACAGTGGCATCGTACAATCCAAGGTAGGAGCCTGAGTCATTTTCTGTCTTGAATGTATAGGTGCCATAGGTAAGTGTCAGTTTTTTATTCTGCCATGAATCAATCTTCTCTAAAGGAAGGTCTGCCACGACAAGCGAGAGCTTCAAACCTTCCTGCGTGGTAAATTCTGCCAGGGGATGTATGGAGTTCGTCTGTTTCCTGCCAGTATAGGTGGCGATTGTCGTTGTGAGGTTTGTCCACTCGCTCAATGAGGAAGGTGCTTGCTGCGATACTCTACGAATGCTGTTCCTGGTGAGGCTTATGGCAGCATCGCTATTGTGATTTTTAACTGTAATATTGAGGCTGCCATTTTCATTTTGTTCTTTGAATTCGATATTTCGTCCCTTAGCAATAGTAAAGACAATACCTTCTTCAGTCATATACGAAAGTGAGTTGTGCAGTAAGGAAAAAGATTCAATGCGATATATTGGGATATTGCCAAGCATATCTCGTATTATAGAGCATTGGTCACCATAAATGCGCACCTGCGCAAATGGTTTTTCGTTGCGCGAAAAGCGAAGAATATTCATGGCATTTGTGTCATTGGGCAGTGTTTCTTTCGC
>CAMTOM010000129.1 GCA_947074125.1 uncultured Desulfovibrionaceae bacterium | reverse complement strand
TCCATATTATAGGAATACATCTTGGTTTTGTGATTGACTTGCGCTATCGCCATCGGTGTGGGGGTCTGGAAGAGCTAGAGGCAAAGAATGATTGGCGTCTCATACTGTTTTTACCCCCTCATCCTGCACTGGTTGATCCTCTCATTCTCCACAGTGTGTTGTGGCAGTATTATCCCAGAGCTCTGGCTGATGCACGCCAGCTCAATCGTCCTGTAATACGTACTTTGGCTTCATATCTGAATCCTATTTGCATGCCAGATATGCAATGTGATGGGCGCGGGGCAGAAAAAGGGGTGCGTCTGGCTCTGGATATGGTGACGAAAGCGCTTGTTTCGGGAGACAATGTTCTTCTCTATCCTGCCGGACGTCTGACACGGGATGGACAGGAGCATATCAATGCCAATCGGGGCGCACATAGCATACGCATGCAGGCACCAGAGTGCCGGATTGTTTTGATCCGCACAAAGGGTTTGTGGGGTTCTTCTTTCAGTTATGCGCTGGGCAAAACGCCGCGACTCGTGCAAAGTGTGCTGCGAGGAATGGGGTGGATATTCTTGAACTTTGTATTTTTCATGCCGCGTCGTGATGTTTCCATAACATTTTCAGAGCCGGAAAATCTGCCACCCGTAGCAGCGGGAACACGTGCTTTCAATAAGGCATTGGAAAATTTTTATAATGCTGTTCCAGAAGAGGCGCATACGGTATCTAAAAGCTTCATGATGCCATCAGGCGCGAAGCCGATACCGACAAAAACAGCCTCTGGAACGGAGCTATTGCCTGTTGCAGCAGCGGAAGCTGTTTCTGCGGACATCCGAGAAAAAGTATTTGCTATTTTAGCCACAGAAAGTGGGGTACGGGATTTTGACCTCTCCTCCTCACTTTCAGCGGATTTGGGTATTGATAGTCTGACGCTGGCCAATATTATTCTGGTATTTGAGGAGGCTTTTGGCAACACGACAGATCGTCTTGAGGAGCTGACAACAGTAGCGCATTGTGTCTTGTTGGCGGCAGGCCTTTTGCGTGATGCCGATAATGCGGTACAGGCACCACCAGAGAGCTGGTTTGCTTCTGGTGTGGGGTCGCCCCTTTCTCTGCCCAGGGGAGAGACGCTTCCAGAGGTGATTTTACGTCAGTGTTGTAACGATGCCTCAAAGCCCCTTCTTGCAGATGCCAGTGGTGTGCTTTCGCGCAAGGATGTCTTGTTACGGGCTTTTGTTCTTGCCGAATATCTAAAGTCGCGTTTTGCGGATCAGCAATATATAGGCATTATGCTGCCTCCTGCGGCGATAGCCTCAGTGGTCTGGCTTGCTGTGTTACTGGCGGGGAAAACGCCAGTCATGTATAACTGGACAGTAGGAGAAAGAAATTTTCAGCACTGTATGCGACTGGCAAAAACATCCTGTGTGCTGACCTCACGTCGTTTACTGGAAAAGCTTGAAGAACGTGGTTTTTCTGGTAATCCTTCAGGCGGGGAGTGGACTTTTCTGGAAGACATTGCCCGTCAAATTCCTTGGCGGATAAAGCTTATGGGAGGAATACGTTTTTTTGCGGCAAAATATGGTATTTCCCGTCTGGCATTACCGCGCAAGATATCGCCTGTCGCAGTGATTCTGTTCACTTCTGGTTCAGAATCTTTTCCCAAGGGAGTACCTTTGTCTCATGGCAATATTCTGGCAAACTGTCGTGATACCGTAGAAGTTTTGGGACTGACATCTGAGGATAGATTACTGGGCATGTTACCGCCTTTCCATTCTCTTGGCTTGACGGGAAATATCGTGTTACCGCTTGTTTTTGGTGTGCCCGCGGTATATCATGCAAATCCCACTGAGTCCGCACGACTTGCGAAAATCTCACGTTTGTGGCGTCCGACATTTCTTTTGACACCGCCTACTTTTTTAGCGGGAATGCTCCAGCATGGGACGAGTGAGGATTTTCATTCTCTGCGCCTGGGCTTTGTGGGTGCGGAAAAATGTCCGGCAGCATTGTATGATGCCTTTTTCCGCCTCACGAAGGGAGGGGTATTGTGTGAAGGCTATGGCGTGACAGAATGCGCTCCTGCGGTATCTGTGAATCGTCCCGATGATGCGCATTCCGGTACGATTGGTTTGCCTTTGCCTTCGGTACGTGTTGCTGTTGTGGATGAAGAAGGAGAAATGTGTCGTGTACCAGCGGGGACGCGGGGAATGCTTCTTGTTGCCGGTCCCAATGTGTTTGATGGTTACCTTGAAAGTGCTGAAGGAGAGTGTGAGTCGCCCTTTGTGTTATTTGAAGGTCATCGCTGGTATCGTTCTGGAGATCTTGTTCAGGCGGACGATGAAGGGCGTCTGAGCTTTTGCGGACGTCTTAAGCGTTTTGTTAAAATTGGCGGCGAAATGCTCTCACTGCCACAGATGGAAAGTGTCCTGCTTGAAGCGTTTCAGGAAAAAAGTGCGATGGTGGAAGGGCCAGCACTTGCCTTGGAAAGTCGCGAGGAAGATGGGAAGACCGAGATACTGTTGTTTACAGTGTTGGACATAATACAGGAGGAGGCCAATGCGGCGTTACGCCGTGCAGGATTTGGAGCGCTTGCTTCAGTGCATGGTATCCGCAAGCTTTCTGGCATTCCGGTATTGGGAACGGGCAAGACTGATTATCGTTCTCTCAAAAAGCTTCTGACAGAAGAGCTGTCGTGATGACAGGGGAGAGTCTGTAAAAAAGATAATGATTTTTTATCTGATGACTAAAAAAAGATTGACAGGAAAGAGTATGCAAAGAAAACTTATGCGGCTTTATCCCTCTGGCATGTGCCTGATACAGCAAAGCGCCAGAGATATATTTTACTTGATGCAAGAGAGGACGGCATGAACAAATTGCCCTTTACCAAGATGGAAGGCATTGGCAACGATTATGTGTATGTGAACGGCTTTACGGAGCAGGTGGCAGATCCTTCTGATGTGGCAAAGCGCATTAGTGATCGTCATTTTGGCGTGGGTTCAGACGGGCTTGTTCTTATACTCCCCTCAGAAAAAGCAGATGTGCGCATGCGCATGTTCAATAGTGACGGGAGTGAAGCTGAGATGTGTGGCAATGCCTCTCGTTGCGTGGGTAAATACGTATATGAGCATGGCATTATAAACAAGCCTGTAATCACCCTGGAAACCAAGGCTGGTATTAGGGTTATTCATCTGAATATAGAAAATAATGACGTCGTGTCTGCGCGTGTGGATATGGGAGAGCCAGAACTGACACCGTAGCGCATCCCTGGTCTTGTTCGTGAGGGATGTGAAACAGAGCGGTTTATCGCCCGTGCGATGACCGTTGCAGGGCAGTCCTGGGATGTGACGTGCGTTTCCATGGGGAATCCACATGCTGTGATGTTTGTTCCTTCTGTGGGAGATCTCGACCTGCCCGCAGTGGGAGCTCTTTTTGAAAAACATCCTTTTTTCCCCCAGCGTATAAATACGGAATTTGTCGAAATTGTTAATGAAAAGCATGTTCGTATGCGGGTGTGGGAACGTGGCGCTGGTGAGACTCTTGCGTGTGGCACGGGTGCCTGTGCCGTTGTTGTGGCAGGCATATTGAATAAATTCCTGGAGCGCCGCGTCATGGTAGAGCTGCTTGGAGGGATACTGGATGTCGAGTGGAATGCGACAGACAACCATGTGTATATGACAGGCCCTGCGAAAACAGTTTTTGAAGGCGTTTACCAGTATTAGTTTTTGCTTTGACAGCATTCTTTTCCATTAACCGGATGTGTACAAAACTGATGATGCACATCATAAGCGATAAAAGGTTGGCTCATGGTACGGAGTAACGAAAATTACGCAAAAATCCCTGGCAATTATCTTTTTGCAGAAATCGCACGCAAGGTTGCTGCGCATAAGGAAGCAAATCCCGATAAAAAAGTGATTAGTCTTGGTATTGGTGATGTTACGCATCCTCTTATTCCCACAGTAATAGCAGCCATGCATAAAGCTGTGGATGAAATGGGGCAGAGTGAGAGCTTTAGAGGATATGGACCAGAGCAGGGCTATGCCTTTTTACGCGAAGCGATCGTGCGGCATGACTATGCCCCTCGCAATCTTTCTATCACTGCGGAAGATATTTTTATCAGCGATGGCTCAAAGTGCGATGTGGGGAATTTTCAAGAATTGTTTGCCGCAGATGCTAAAGTTGCTGTGACAGATCCGGTTTACCCCGTCTATGTTGATTCCAATGCCATGGCTGGACGTGCTGGCAACTGGACAGGAAGCAAGTGGGATAATCTCATTTACCTGCCCTGTACAAAAGACAATGCTTTTGTTCCTGATTTCCCCAAAGAAACACCCGACATTATTTATCTTTGCTATCCCAATAACCCCACGGGAACAGTCTTGTGTAAAGATGCGTTGGGAGCTTGGGTAGAGTATGCGCGTAAAGTCGGTGCGGTAATTCTTTTCGATTCCGCGTATGAGGCGTATGTGACTGAAGAAAATATTCCTCACAGTATCTACGAAGTGCCCGGTGCTGAAGAGGTCGCTGTGGAGTTTCGCAGTTTTTCCAAGACAGCGGGCTTTACGGGGACTCGCTGTGCCTATGTTGTTGTTCCCAAGGCATTGCGTATTGCTGGGCCAGATGGGAATCCTGTGTTTTTGCAGGCCATGTGGAACCGTCGTCAGGCAACGAAGTTCAATGGCTGTTCCTATATCGTGCAGCGAGGAGCAGAAGCCATCTACACCTTGGAAGGCCAGGAGCTGGTAAGCAAGGTTGTGAATTCGTACATGGCCAATGCTGCCAAAATTCGCAAGGGTGTGCAGGATCTTGGGCTGGAAACATTCGGTGGTGTGAACGCGCCGTATATTTGGGTGCGTACTCCTGAAGGTTTGGGCTCCTGGGATTTCTTTGAGCGCCTGCTTTCACAGACATCGCTGGTATGTACCCCCGGAGCTGGTTTTGGCCCCAGTGGTGAAGGCTATGTGCGCCTGACCGCATTTGGGACAGCGACGCAAACAGAAGAAGCACTTAAACGTCTGGCAGCGCTTGACGCATAAGCGTATCCTTATTTTAGATAAAAAAGAAAAAAGCGGGCTGAATCCCGCTTTTTTCTTTTGGGGTAGGCAAAAGCGAAAGAGATAAAAATAAGGAGAGCAGAAAAAGCACCTTGGGGCTTTTTCTGCTCTCCTCGTATGTTATTTTACTCTGTAACTTACTTCAGTTTTTCCATGACTTCGTCATAGTATTTGCAAAGAGCGTTGTAATCTTCAGGATTCTTTTGCAGCTTCGTCAGATCATCCTGCATTTCCTGCATCACTTTCACATATT
>CAMTOM010000128.1 GCA_947074125.1 uncultured Desulfovibrionaceae bacterium | reverse complement strand
GTGGTGAGGAGAGAAGTCCCATTCTCGTCGTCGCACACACCAGAGTAAAAGGTTCCAGATCTATTTTAACCGGTCTGGCACCAGGCCCCTGCCCAACAACCAGATCCAGTTTAAAATCCTCCATGGCAGGATACAGCACTTCCTCAACAGCCACTGGCATACGATGAATCTCATCAACAAAAAGAATATCATGGCGGGAAAGACTGGTTAAAATAGCCGCCAGATCACCACAGCGCTCCATGACAGGCCCTGATGTACACACAATGTTCACTCCCAGCTCAGAAGCCATGATCTGCGCCAGAGTTGTTTTGCCAAGTCCTGGATTACCATAAAAAAGCGTGTGATCCAGAGCTTTACCCCGTTCACGGGCAGCCTCAAGATACACACGTAAATTCGCCCGCAACTCATCCTGTCCAATAAAATCAGACAAGCCACGCGGACGAACGGATTCTTCTGCCTGTGCCCCCTGAAAAGCCTGTTCTTGCAGCATTTCCTGAGGATCGCTCATGATCTTCCTTTAGCCATTTGTTTAAGGGCAGCACGCAACAATGCTGTAACATCAAGATCTGGTTCTTCACGCAAAATCTGCTGCACAACAGGGGCAGCCTCGTCTTCTTGATATCCCAGGTTCAGCAGGGCATCAAGCGCATCGCGGTATGCTGATGAAAGGCCTCCCGACAGGATTTTTCCGGCGCCGCCTGCCCCTTTGCCTCCCAGCTTATATTTCAACTCCAGAAAAATATGCTGCGCCGTCTTTTTGCCGATACCACTCACTCGCGTCAGAGCCGTTATATCTTCTTCCACAACAAGACGTCGCAGGTCATCAGGACGAAAGGTCGTCAGAATAGCCAGGGCTGTTTTTGCTCCCACTTTGGAAATACCTACCAGCACACCGAAAGTCTGCCGTTCATCCCAGGAAATAAAACCATACAGCTCAAGAGCATCTTCACGAACAACAAGGCTGGTATAAAGACAGACGGTTCCTCCTGTATCAGGCAAAGAGGCAAGGGCATTGCCTGTCAGAGCCACCGTATACCCCACGCCACCCTCTGTAATCACCAGACAGTTATTTTCCCAAACCTGAACCAGGCGCCCTTCCAGGTATCCTATCATATTTTCTCCATTATGATCGAAACAGGCATAACCCTTCCATCTTCTAAAGATTACCCCCCAATCCCCAACATCTGCTTATGCGCCACAGCACCTGAGCCACGAGCCCGCAAAATTTCTACGCAAAGCGGTTGTTTCAGATTGGCCGCTTCTATGACATTCCTTACATTCGCATCCCCAAGATCAGGATGGCGCAGTATGCCACGCAGATAATATTCTCTATCGGCAAAAAGACAGGTTCGTAACCATCCATCCGATGTTATACGCAAGCGATTGCAGGAAGCACAAAAATGGTTTGTCAGTGGCGTGATCACACCAAAGCGCCCACGAGCACCCGACACATGAAACATTCGTGCCGGACCAGCCTCGTCATCACCTCTCGCCACAGCTTCCAGTTGCCCATATGCGCCTGCCGCAGCAAGCACATCATCTGCCGCCCAGAAATTGTCTTCTGACCAGCACGTATCACTTCCCATCGGCATAAACTCGATAAAGCGAACATCCACAGGATGCTCACGAATAAAATGGAAAAAGTCGCCAAGATCTCCATCATTGATACCGCGCAAGGCCACCGCATTTATCTTGACGCGAATACCCGCAGCTAAAAGGGCGTCCAGGGCACGCAAGACATCTGATAAGACTTCGCGCCCTGTAATCCTGGCAAATGTTTCCGGACGAAAGGAATCCAGAGAAAGATTGACAGCACCTATTCCCAGATACCGCAAACGAGGCACATATTCTTCCAGTATCGTCCCATTTGATGTGATACGTATATCCACCGAAGGAAAACCGCTGCGCAGCCTCTCAAGAAAATCAATGAAGCCCTTGCGTGCAAAAGGTTCTCCACCAGTCAGACGGATTTTTCTAACCCCCAGCCGTACCGCAATCCCCACAAGGCGCAACATTTCTTCGTAGCGAAGAACATTGGCATGTGGAATAGATTGCGTTCTGGCATTACTCCGGCAGTAAAGGCAGCGCAGATTGCAACGATCCGTCACCGACAGGCGTAAATAACGTACCTGCCTCCCGTGAGCATCATGCAAGCAGGGCACTGCCCCGACAGTATCGCTCACCCCCATCTCTCCTTTCCAGCGCCCAATAAGCTGGTTTTCTCCACCAGAAAACCCTCGGCAAACACTCTCACCAAAGAATATGCAGATACAGAAAAACCTCTTTTATTGATCTACACCCTGCTCATATCCTGGTAAAAGAACACTGCCTCCCTCAGAACGTCCCTGCCCTTTGGGGCACTGTTCATGCAGATGGCAAATTTCACACCCTCCCCTGAAAGGATAGTGTGTTACAGAGGCATAACGTCGGGAAAGTACAGACTCGGCTTCCCTATAGGGAACACCAAGCGACTCCATGGCAGCGCGCAATGTTTCTGTGGGACGTGGCGCAGGCGCACAACCACTGTCTTCTACCTCAGGAAGCATCTCACGAACAGCGCTCATACACATGAACTGCGCAAGCGTATTTTCAAGATAACCATCCGAAGGGGAGCGCTCCCATGTGGCATCAACGCCTTCTTCCACACTTTCCGGCAACCAGACTGCCAGATATTTTATTTTACCAGTAGCAAGCACATAGACATTCAAGTCAGCCATCCATGCTTCCCACAGTTTTGCCAAACGCTCCAGGGCAGCGCCCCCAAGGCGCTTTTCCTGACTCATAACCATAAAGTCTTCCAACGAAAAATACGGGGTGACTGTCTGTTTTTCAACGGTATAACTCACGCCATTCTCCTCATAACATAGCATACTAAAATTATACACCTCATTCACACGGTGTAAACATCTCATGATTGACCAAAGCGCGCCAACACGTCAAGCCTCCCTGAAAAAAACTCTCACACCATTGCCGGAACCCCTCAGAAGCTTTACTTATTTGCTCCCCTGTCTTACACTCATGGTCTGTCACGACCTTGTGTCTGCCTACCCTTCTGAAGGTATGCCCGCTCAAGGCTCCTTTTACACCTCCAAAACAGCAACAAGAAAAACACTCATAATTCTTGATTCCCAGAGTCCCCCTAGCATGCAAAAAAGTTTTCATATCATAACCTTTGGCTGTCAGATGAACGTCAATGACTCTGCCTGGCTCAGTCGTTCTCTTGTTATGCGGGGTTTTACACAAGTACCTCTGGAAGAAGCAGACATTGTTATTCTCAATACCTGTTCTGTGCGCGATAAACCAGAGCAAAAAGTTTACAGCGCCATTGGTCGTGTTCGACAGGTTACCAAAGGCAGAAATATTTTTGTTGCTGTCGCAGGCTGTGTCGCACAGCAAATTGGAGAAGGTTTTTTTGAGCGCTTCCCTCAAGTTCGCCTGATTGTTGGAAGCGATGGGCTTATTGATGCGCCGGAAGCTATTGAGCGCCTGTATGCAGAACCACACAAACGCCTTGTACTCACCGCATTCCTGCAGCACTACCCGGAGCGCCCTGTAGCACTCACCAAAGGCAATGCTCCCGCATCGGCCTATGTCAACATCATGCAGGGCTGTAACAATTTTTGTGCTTATTGCATCGTTCCCTTTACCCGTGGACGCCAAAAATCGCGAAGTGCTGATGCCATTATTGCCGAATGTCAGGAATTGCTTGATAATGGCACACGCGAAATCACGCTGCTGGGGCAAAATGTAAATTCGTTCGGACTGGATGCCCATGGCGATGGAACATCTTTTGAAACACTGCTCTTTCGTGTGGCTGCCCTTTCAGGTCTTGAGCGCGTGCGTTTTGTCACACCGCACCCCAAAGATATTTCTGACCGGGTGATCCAGGCTTTTGGAGAACTTCCCAATCTCTGCCCTCGCCTGCACCTGCCCCTTCAATCAGGCTCTGACCGTATTTTACAGGCGATGGGACGCAAGTATGATGCTGCCCGCTTTATGGATATTGTTTCACGCCTGCGTCAGGCGCGACCAGATATAGCCCTTTCCACAGATATTATCGTGGGCTTTCCTGGCGAAACAGAAGAAGACTTTGCCGCAACCTGCCATATTGCTGAAGAGGCGAATTTTATTTCCAGTTTTTCTTTCTGCTATTCTGACAGACCAGGCACACGCGCAAGCCTTCTCTCAGATAAAATCACTCCCGCACTCCAGCAAGAGCGCCTTCTCCGTTTTCAGAGCCTGCAAGACCGCCTAGGAATGGCATGGCTGAAAAGCAGGGAAAATGGTGAAACATCAGTATTATTAGAAACACACAGCCCCAAGAGCAATCACGATATGCCAGGAGAAAGCTGGCAGGGGCGGGATCCTTACGGCGCTGCCGTTCATGTGCCTTTGCCTGTGCATAAGGGACACTGCGGACGCTTTGTACCTGTTCGTATACGGGAAGCCAAAAAACACAGCCTGCTCGCTGACCCTATAGGTGAACCATGCTAGAAATGCAGATCGTCGGTCTGACCATCGACCCCACAAACCAGACACCTGTAGTACTCTTACAGGAAAATGGCAGTGAAAATATTTTTCCTATCTGGTTGAGCGCCATGGAAGCGCTTAATCTCTCACACGCCTTACGCTGGCGAGATCTTGCTCACAGCACACATCAAGACGATGGCGCATTACCCACAACAGAGGAGAGCCCATCGCTGCCATCAAGCCATGAGCTTGTTCTTCTGACGCTGAAGCGCTTACGTGGTCGTTTGCTCGCGGCTGAAATTACGGAAATACGTGATGACATACTCCATGCCTCTTTGCGACTGGACACCACAGCAACAAGCGCTACAATTACATGCCATGCGGCTGACGCCATTATTCTGAGTGTCTATGCGCAGGCACCTCTGCGAGTACATCCTGATGTTGTTGCAGGATATACCATCCATGCCCCACAAAATTTTTCTGACTATTCCAAAAAGAATCCCAAAGCTCCTCTGCTCAACCCCACAAAAGAACATGGAGCTGATGCCGCTTCTTCCAAAAAGAAGGGAGCGAAAAAACCAAGTGTCGCTCCCATTATCCAAAGACGGGAAATGGCAGACGAGACTAAGCTGATGGCTCTGTTACGCATGCTCGACCCCATATCACCCAACAAAATGTAAGTATTCCAATCTCCATTCGGATAATACACTATATAGCGGCTATACATATCTCTCTATCACCGCTTTTTTTTCACCTCACTTGTTGTACAGGGTGAGTATTATGCGTTTTTCCTCCCTACTACTCCGTCGTTGTT